>JAIXVN010000092.1 GCA_027483005.1 Verrucomicrobiaceae bacterium | reverse complement strand
GGCGTGCAGATCTCGATGTCGTCGAGGATCAGCGTGCGCGATTGCTCGATCTACGATTGCGCCCGTTCCGGCATCAACATCGGCGATGGCACCTGGGGCGGTCATCTGATCGAGGGTTGCGACGTCTTCGACACGGTGCTGGAAACCCACGATCATGGCTCGTTCAACTCCTGGGGACGCGACCGCTACTGGACCAGCAACCATCGCGGAGTTTCCCAGCCCGAAGTCATGAAGGATCCGCGCCTGCCTTTCCTCGATGCCGTCGCGCCGACCGTCATTCGTTTTTCCCGCTGGCGCTGTGACCACGGCTGGGACATCGACCTCGACGACGGTTCATCGAACTACGAGATCCATCATAATTTGCTGCTCAACGGCGGCCTGAAGTTCCGCGAAGGTTACGGTCGCAAGGCCTGGAACAACGTTATGGTCAACAGCGGATTCCACCCGCACGTGTGGTTTGACAGGAGCGGCGACGAATTCCGTTCAAACCTGGTCATGAAATCCCACGCTGACATCGGCATGCCGTCGGAGTGGGGAACGCTGATCGACCGCAATTTCTTCAGCTCCGCCGCGGATCTCTCCAAGGCCCGCAGGGGCGGCAGGGAGGCGAGCTCGCTGGCAGGGGATCCGATGTTCCTCGATCCGGAGAATGGGGACTTCGGCGTGAAGGAATCCTCACCGGCGTTGAAGGTGGGGTTCGGAAACTTTCTCATGAAGCGCTTCGGCGTGAAGAAGCCGGCCTTGAAGGCGATCGCGAAGTCGCCGGTGATTCCCGTGCTTGAGTCGAGCCGGTCGAAGAGCGAAACAGGAGCGCCAACACTCACGGAAGTCTGGCTCGGAGCCACCCTTCATGGCATCGAGGGCGAGGAGTTCTCGGCCTTCGGGACTGTGAAGGAGGATGGCGGCGTGCAGCTTGTGACAGTCCCACAGGGCTCGGCCGCGATGAGGGCAGGCCTTCTTCCGAACGACCTGATCCAGTCAATCGATGGCCGCAAGATCGTGACCACGGCCGACCTTTTCAAGGCCATCGGAAATGCCATGTCTTCGTTCAAGCTGAGGATTGTCCGCAATCAGGCGTCCAAGGAGATCGAAATTCGCAACCTTCCCTCGATCCGGAAGGAGATGGTCCTCGCTTCGAGTGATTTCAAGGGACTCGTTCCTTCCGCTTCTTCCGGTGTTGTCGTCCGTGCCCAGCCGGCGACGAACAATGACCCGCTGCCGTCCTTGTTGGATGGAAAGTTGAATGCCGGATACGGTCCGGTGTTTGGAAATGGCGTGCGAGGACGTTACAAGGTGGATCTTGGCGCGGTCGCCAAGGTGGAGGCCCTGAGCTCGTGGTCGCACAACCAGGGTGGCAATCGTGGCTCGCAGTACTACACGCTGTATGGAAGCAGCTCGGAGCAGGATCCGGGCTGGGAGGTATCGGACCGCTCAAGGTTCATTCCCATCGGAACCGTCGATACCCGGGGAGAAGTTTCATCGACCTTCGTGGCCACTTCGCTGCGCGCCCCATCCGGTCAGGACCTAGGACGCTTCCGATGGATCATGTGGGAGGTTCTCCCCATCACTTCCATAGGCGAAAACACCGCGTTCCAAGAGGTGAAGGTGGAGTTCTCCCGCTGACATGAAAGGACCGCAAACTTCAGTTTGCCGGGAGGACTGCCCTACTTTGAACGGTGTCCAAGGTTAAGGTCTAACATCTCGCGTAGATCAGGCGCAAGCGGGCGCAGGAAAGTTGTATCTAATAAATGCTCTTATCTAGAACCTATCCCAAAACGCATGAGGTATGGCAAGGGTTGTGCTTTAGTTTGAGTTGATGTTGCAACTTTCTGAAAACCAATTGGATCTGCTCTGCGAACTGCTGCCCGATCATCCTCCGAGACCGAAGGGCGGAAGGCCGCGCACGGACAAGCGCCAGGCCATTCGTGGCATCTTCTGGATCCTCGACAACGGGGCGAAATGGAAGGATCTGCCGCCCGAGTTTGGCACCAAGAGCTCGGTCCACCGGGCGTTTCAGCGCTGGGTGGCCATGGGGTCTTTGGAGGCTCTTCTTGCCGAAGTCGGCTCGATGGTCGAGGAACGCAACGGTTTCAAGCTCTACGAGTGCTACATTGACGGGACCTTCTCCAAGGCGAAGGGCGGTGGGGATGGGATCGGCTGCACCAAGGCCGGAAAGGGAGTCAAAATCATGATCATGGTGGATGCCAAGGGTTTGCCCATCGCAGTGAACACCGGCACCGCCAGTCCTCATGAGAGCACCTTGGTTGAGCCCTTGTTTGACTTCATGGTAACCGTCGATTTCCCCGAAAAGCTCATCGGCGACAAAGCTTATGACTCTGACAAGCTTGATGCGGCAATGGGCCAGCTTGGGGTGGACATGATTTCGCCGCACCGAACGAACCGCAGGCCGGAGAACAAGACCCAGGATGGAAGGAAACTGAGGCGCTACAAGCGACGCTGGACGGTGGAGCGCACGATTGGATGGCTTCAGAACTACCGGCGTCTTTGTATCCGATGGGAAAAATCCACCGCCATGTTCCAAGGATTCATTCATCTGACCTGCTCGTTATTGTTGATGAAAGAGGTTTTGGGATAGGTTCTAACGATTCGAAATCGCTCAAAATATATTACAAAAATGAATTGATTGATGTCAGTGTGGTTGCAGTAAATAAGGTTGCAGATTTGGTAATTCTCAAGGCGAATATTGAAGTGGAAGGCGTCAAGATAAATGAAAGGGACGCGGAAGTTGGAATGGAGGTATTTGCCATGGGGTTTCCCAACCCCAAGATTCAAGGGCTTGAGATAAAGGTGACGAAAGGAATTATCAGCAGCGCAAAAGGGCTTTCTGGAGATGAGACGAGTTTTCAAATTGACGCAGCTGTTCAACCAGGAAATTCAGGAGGACCACTTTTTGATTATACTGGGAAACTTGTCGGTGTTGTTTTCATGGGTCTTGATCAAATTCAAGTTGCAAAGGCCACTGGCTCAATTCCTCAAAATGTTAATTACGCTATCAAGACTAGTGAGGTGATGGCAATCCTCAGAAGCAAAGGTGTTTCATACTCTTCTTCGGGATCGAGCACAGAATCAGCAGCTAAAGATTTCATGAAGGAAAGCTCTTCAATTACCGTTTTGATTGTTTCATATTAGTGTGCATAGTCTGTCAGCATCAGTATTTCGAGAAACCTGATTTTCGTGAAGTTTCGTGAATCTCGTGGTTTATCTTTCAGGATTTAAGGTTAGGCGTCCTCAAACACCCGCAGATGGCCCACCGCTGACTGCCTCAACTGCTGGCGAAATCGGGCGATCGCGGCCGCCTTCCGTTTGGTCACCAGCCCGGAAAGGATCTCTGGTTTCAGCGATTCGAACTCCGCAGGCGCTGCCGGTTTTCTAGCGGTGACTTCGACCAAATGCCAGCCGAGCTTGCTGCGGATCAGCGAGGGCTTTCCGGGCTCCAGCGCAAAGAGGGGCAGGACGAAGTCGGCAGGCAGGCGCTCACGCGTCATCCAGCCGAGATCACCGCCACGGGCTTTCGATCCTTCATCCTCGCTCAACTCCGCCACCAGGGCCGCGAAATCCTTTTTCCCGGCAGTCAGATCCGCCAGGGCGGCGTCGAGCTTCTGCCGGGCTTCGGCCGGTTCGCGGTCGAGCGTGGCCAGAAACACCTGACGCGCCTGAAGCCTCTCGGGCGTGGCGAGTTCAGCCGCGTGCTTTCCAAACCACTCGCGGGCCTCGGCCTCGCTGACCTGGGAATCCGCCGCCGTACGGGCGTGGATGAGTTTTTCGAGACGGAGGGTGAGCTCGAGCCGGTCGCGCAGGGACTCCTCATCGGCGAATCCCTCTGCTTTCAAGGCCGTTGCCATGGATTCCGGACTCTCGAATTTCAAACGAAAGCGCCGCAGGGCTTCGTCGGTCTCCTCCTTGGATGCCGCGATCTTCCTGCCATCCTCCGACTCCCTCAGCTCGCGGCGGAGAAGCTCCTCGTCGATGAGTTGATCCAGCGCCTGACGACGATCACAGGCCTGCTCCTGAACGACCCGGTCGAGCTGGGACCGATGGATCGGGCGATCAAACACCAGCGCCACCGCTCCCTCCGCCCTCGCCTTGGCGATCGACTCGGGACTCTCCGGACGAAGCAGGGCCACCCGGTAGGCAACTGGCCCGTGCAGCGCGAAGTCCCCGAGCAGATAGACGATCAGCCCACCGACAAGGATCAGGCGTGGAGAAATTCGGCGGGGACGTGTTTCGGAAGGCATGGGCGGACACCTGCTTTACAGACCGAGGGCGGTCACTTTGTCAGCATCCCTCCATCGCCTCAGCGGATCTCGACGGAGGTGCCGGGCCGGATGACGTTCGGCAGGCGGATGGCATCCCAGTTGGCCAGACGGATGCATCCGGCGCTGCGGGCGCGACCAATGGTGTCCGGCGTGCCGGTGCCATGCATGCCGATGCCCGGCTTGCTGAGCCCGGCCCAAAGGATGCCGACCGGGCTGTTCGGGCCTGGTGGGATGTTGAGGGACTCGCTGCCACGCTTGCCGGTTTCCAGTAGGGATTTGTCATACCTCCAGTAGGGCAGTTCCAGGCAGCTCTTCAGTTCCCAGATGCCGTATTTGATGAACTTCGGCTGTCCGGGAGTGATGGGAAAGGTCGCCACGAGCCCGCGATTGGGCCGGCTGATCTTGATCGCGCCATCGGCTCCCGGCTCGCTGACGACGAGGGCGGCTGGTGCGGCCTCGAACACGCGTGCCTGATTCATCTTGGTGTCCACCACCACGTGACGGGCGCTCAGTTTCGGATCCGCCTCATACTTTTTTCCAGTCAGGGCCTCGACCGCGAAGGGCTGCACATTCGGCACGACGAGCGAGTCCTTGGGCTTGAGCGATGAAATCTTCTTCCCGGAGTTCAACATCACGAGGCAGTCCTCCGTGGTGTGATAGCGCTCAGCCATGAACTCGGCCACGCTCCGATAACTCATGCGCTTGCGCTTGGCCTGCCCCTGATAGGAGGTCGGCAGGCTTTCATCGACCCACTCGACGCAGAAGTCAGGCACCACCGCGACGGCGAAGCCACTCG
>JAIXVN010000616.1 GCA_027483005.1 Verrucomicrobiaceae bacterium | reverse complement strand
GCGGGAAATAGGTGAAGATCGCGTCGCGTTCCAGCGTGCCGCCTTTCAGAACCGGCATCAGGTTCACGCCATCGAAGGCCTGACCGGGCAGGGCTGTTAGACCCGTGGCCTCCAGCAGGGTTGGAAAGAAATCGCAGCTCTGGATCACGGTTTCGTTGCGTGTGTCCGCCTTGATCAAGCCCGGCCAACTGACCACGCAGGGCACGCGGATGCCGCCCTCGAAGACGGTGGCTTTTCCTGCGCGCAATGGGGCATTGCTGGTCGGCGTGGTGCCATCGACCTCGTCATACATGTTGCCACCGTTGTCGGAGAAAAAGACGATGATCGTGCGATCGGCGATGCCAAGGCGGTCGAGCGTGTCGAGCAGGGTGCCGACGGCGTCGTCCATGCTCTCGACCATCGCGGCATAGGTTGGACTGCGCTGCGGATTGGTGGGATCGATCTTGCTGCGATACTTTTCGATCAGCGCCTTCTTGGCATCGAAGGGCGCGTGGACGCTGAACATCCAGTAGTTGAGAAAAAACGGCTCGTCCTTGTGCTTCTCCATGAAGGCCACGGCCTCCCTGGCCATGCGGTCTTCGAGGTGCTCGTCCGGCGTCTGCGGATCGAAGTCGGGAAATTTCCACGGAGCCACGAAACTGCCCGCCGGTCCGGGGCCCGGATAGTGGGGGACA
Organism: Verrucomicrobiaceae bacterium; assembly: GCA_027483005.1. Lineage (GTDB taxonomy): Bacteria > Verrucomicrobiota > Verrucomicrobiia > Verrucomicrobiales > Akkermansiaceae > Luteolibacter. The sequence continues at coordinate 2,810 of JAIXVN010000616.1, read as the reverse complement.
TCGACATCGAAGCCCTGCTGGAGCGGCGAATAGGGCTCGGCGCCGAGATGCCATTTTCCAAAATGCCCGGTCGCATAGCCGGCGGACTTCAGGGCCTTGGAAAGCGTCGGCCAGGTGGTGTTGAGGCGCGTCGGTGGGTCGGGCGCGATCGACTTTTTCGAAGGCGGCGCGGTCTTCCCTGTGGTGGCTTGAAGGACCACGCGAGGCTCATGGCAGTTCGGCGTGGTGATCCCGGTGCGGGCCGGATGCAGGCCGGTGAGGATGCTGGAGCGGGTGGGGGAGCACAGCGGGCTGGCGGCGTAGGCACGATCGAAGGTCATGCCGCGCTTTGCCAGGCGCTCCAGGTTCGGTGTGCGGTAGAACTTCGTCTGGCCGTTGAGCGTGGTATCCGCCCAGCCCAAGTCATCGGCGAGGATGAAGACGATGTTCGGCTTCAATGCGGCGACTCCGACGAGCGGGAGAACCCAGGCGATCGCGGCGGGCAAGAGAGCGGAGAATTTCACAGTCCTCGATGCTTCCAGCATGAGGGAAGGAAATCGAGACCTCAAACACGGGAGAAGTTTAGCGGGCTTTGGAGGCGATCTAACCATTCGGTTACGCAAGTCACCTTGAGGACCTCTGAGCGAGGCGCGTTTCCTGATGGCGGATTGACTGCTTGCTGCTTCAGTAGAGGGCCAATCCTCTCCAAAACCCATGGACATTCTGTTAGTCGAAGATGAGCCGCAGCTGGCGGGTCAGGTCAGCCGGTCATTGACGCGTGCGGGCCACTCCGTCACCCACGCCGCCGATGGACCGGCGGGGCTGAAAGCGGTGACCGGTTCGCGCTTTGATCTGGTGCTGCTGGATGTGAATCTGCCGGGCTTTGATGGCTTCGAACTCCTCGGGCGGATCCGTGCGGCGAAGCTGCCGCTGCGGGTCATGATGCTGACCGCGCGCTCGGAGATCGGAGACCGGGTCAATGGCCTGAAGTCCGGTGCGGATGACTATCTGACCAAGCCCTTCGCCATCGAGGAACTGCTGGCCAGGGTGGACGTCCTGGGACGCCGCAACGGCGCGGCGGAGGTCCAGCAGTCCTGCCGCGTGGGGGATCTCTGCATGGATCTGGAAAAGCGTCGGGTGATGCGCGGAGAGGAACGCATCGAGCTTTCGCCCCGCGAGTTCGATGTCCTGAGCGTGTTCATGCGCGAACCAGGCCGCACGTTTTCACGCGATGAGATCTGCGAGCGGATCTGGGAAAGGGAGCATGAGTATGACACCCGGACGGTGGAGATCTTCGTGATGCGGCTGAGAAAGAAGCTCGACCGACCCGGAGCCGAGTCGGTGATTGGCACGGTCCGCGGTGTGGGCTACGTCATGCAGTCCTCGAAATGAAACGCTGGTCCCTCAAGGTGAAAGTAGGCGTCTATGCGGCGCTGCTCACCATGGTGGCCGTCGGCACGGGTGCCCTGGTCCTGATGCCGGTGCTGTATTTTCATCAGGTCCAGCAGCTCGATGAACTCTTGAAGGCGGATGCGGACGAGTTGTTCCGCGATCTGCAGAATTTCCGGGGAGCACCGGTCGATCCCCGCCGACCTCTCGCCGCGAAGTTCATTCCTCTGTCGCTGCGCGGCCGGTATCTGATCGTCGAGGGTCCTGAGGGTCAGGTGCTCTATCGCTCCCCGAACCTGCGGAACGGCTCGATCGAAGGGAAAAGCGGCGACACGAAAACGGTGAAGATGTTCGAGCGGAACTGCCGGGTCGGCATCTGGCAGGAAGGCCCGTATCTGATCCGCATCGGCACGCGGCTCGGCACGATCGAGGGCTTTCAGAACGATTTGAGGCTGGCGCTGCTGGTCTCGCTTCCGGTCGTGGGACTTGTGGTTTTCATCGGTGGCCTGTGGCTGGGCCGGCGGGCGGTGGCTCCGGTGGCCGGGCTTTCCGCAGCGGCGGAACGCATCAGCACGGCGAATCCTCACGAGCGACTGCCGATGCCAGGGGCGAAGGATGAGATCGCCCGTCTAACAGAAGTTCTGAATCGCAGCTTCGACCGCCTCCAATCCTCCTATGCCGCTGCCGCGCGCTTTTCGGCGGATGCCTCGCACCAGCTCAAGACCCCCGTCACCATCCTCCGTGCGGGGCTGGATCATCTTTCCCGCGAAACCGGTCTAACAGACGCCCAGGCCGCCGAGGTTTCACTGCTCCGGCAACAGACGCGGCGTCTAACAACCCTGATCGACGACCTCCTGCTGCTGGCCCAGGCGGATGCCGGATGTTTGGTCCTCGAGTCCGAGGAAATCGATCTCAAGGCGATGATCGAAGCGGTGGCGGACGATCTCGTGGTCCTCGTGGCCGACCGAAATCTCAGCGTCGAGATGGAGTTGCCGGAAAGCCTGACCGCGCGGGCCGATCGGCGTCGCGTGGCGATGGTGCTTCAGAATCTGGTCGAGAACGCCGCGAGATACGCTTCCGAGGGCGGGGCGATCGAGGTCTTTGGAAACACCGATGGCGAATGGGCGATCGTCCGCATCCGCAACACCGGCGAGGCGATTTCCGAGGAGGATCAGGCGCACTTGTTCGATCGCTTCCATCGCGGCAGCAAGGTCGGCGAGAATGTCCGTGGCCATGGACTGGGCCTCAACATCGCCCGCGAGTTGATCCGCGCCCATGGTGGCGACCTCGTGCTGAATCCGAGCGAACCGGGGTGGATCGAGTTTGAATTCAGTGTCCCGGCGGGGAGTGAGGGTCAGGGGCCGGAGGCCTGATCACTTCGGCTGCAATGCCGTTCCCTGCGAGGTGGCGAGCTGGGTCTGGGCGGTGGTGGGGAGGGTGGT
>JAIXVN010000491.1 GCA_027483005.1 Verrucomicrobiaceae bacterium | reverse complement strand
GCGCATGACCGAGTCGACCCTGCTCTCCGCCATGGAAGGCGCGGGCAAGCTGATCGACGACGAAGCCCTGCGCGAAGCCATGTCCGAGCGCGGCCTCGGCACTCCCGCCACCCGTGCGGCGACGATCGAAGGCCTCATCGCCCAGAAGTATCTGGTTCGGGATGGTCGCGACCTCCACGTCACCGGCAGCGGCATGCGCCTGATTTCCCTGGTCCGTGAAATGGACATCGAGGGCCTCTATTCGCCGAAGCTCACCGGCGACTGGGAATACAAGCTGCGCCAGATGGAGCACGGAAATCTCAAGCGCGGCGACTTCATGAAGGAGATCATCTCCTACACCAACGAGATCGTCGCGAAGGCCCACAAGCTCGCCGAGGAAACCCGGAACCAGGCCTTTCCCGATCTCAAGGTCACCTGCCCGATGTGCGGTGCGAAGGACCTCAAGCAGACCGACGCCACCTACGAGTGCCGCGAGGCGGACTGCAAATTCAAGGCCAAGAAGCACATCGCCGGACGCCTGCTCAGCGAGGACGAGGCGATCCAGCTGTTCTCCACCAAGTTCGTCGGCCCGCTCACCGGCTTCAAATCGAAGTTCAACAAGCCCTTCGACGCCGCGTTGAAGATGGACGACAAGTTCAAGATCAACTTCGACTTCGGCGACGACGAGAAGAACGGCGAGGTCGAGTTGACGGAGGACCAGCTCATCGGTGAAGCGGTCACGCCGGAAGGCAAGCGCCTCAAGGTCTATCAGACCGACAAGGCCTATCACGTGCCGGAGATCACCACGAAAAAGGATCCGAACGGCATCCGCCTCGGTCGCTCGATCCTCCAGCGCGAGATCGATCCCGAACAAGCCTTGAAACTTCTCAGCGAAGGAAAGACCGACCTGCTGCGTGGCTTCGTTTCCAACAGAACGAAGCGCAAATTCGACGCCCGCCTCACCTTCGATCTGAAGGACGGCAAGATCGGCTTTGATTTCCCACCGCGCCCTGCCGCGAAGAAGGCAGCGAAAAAGTCCGCCGAGTGATTTCACGGAATTCCTGACCCATGATTCGTTTCAGCATTTTCGGTGTCCCGGTGGAAATCCAGCCGATGTTCTGGCTAACAGGTGCCTTCCTCGGCGATGCCATCAACGCCAGAACGAAGGAGGATGTCCTCAAGGTTCTGGTCTTCATGGTGATCATGGCGATCTCAATCCTGGTGCACGAACTGGGTCATGCCTTGGTCGGTCGTCGACTCGGTGGCGGATACGCCACCATCACGCTCTGGGGACTCGGAGGCCTGGCCTACAACCATGGCGGTCGTTTCAGCAGGTCGGGAAACTTCTGGCGCGTCGCAGCCGGGCCGGGTGCAGGATTCGCCCTCGGACTGCTGGTGGTGGTGCTGCTGTGTCTCGGGCTCGGTCCCCGGGATGGATTGAATCTTACGAGCCTAACCTTGTTCGGTATCCCACTCTCACCGTTGTCGGATGAGCTTCGGACCTTTGCCTTGGAAGGAGGCCCCAAATTGCGGATCATCTATGCCTTCCTCTGGATCAACTTCTGGTGGGGGGTGATCAATTTGCTGCCCGTGCTTCCTCTCGACGGCGGGCGGATCGCGGAGCTTTTCGTCAAGCCCCAGAAGCTGGTCTATCAGATCGGGCTCGTCGCCGGGGCCGCCATGGCGATCTTTTCAGTGAGCTACCTCCACTCCGGCTACACCGCGATGATGTTCGGCTACCTCGCGTATCAGAATTACCAGATGATGCAGTCGGATCGCTGGAGTTGATGGTTAGAAAAACATCAGCCTGACCCCGGCGATCGTCGAGAAGCTGATGATCATCCACTCGAAGACCTTCTGAGGCACCAGCTTCACCAGCCGACGCCCGCCGAAGATCCCGATCGCCACCGCCGGGAGGAGCTTCGCATTTTCCAGAAGCGTGTGCGCAGTGATGAGGGTGAGCTTCGAGTTGAGCGGAACCTTGATCAGATTGATGAGCAGGAAAAACCGTGCGCCGGTGCCAATCAGCTCCATTTTCGGGATCTTCCGCGCCAGCAGGTAAAGCTGGATCACCGGTCCGGCGGCGTTCGCCAGCATCGTCGAGAAGCCACCGGTCACTCCTGCTGCGGTTCCAAATCCTCGGGATAGAGCGAGCCGATCAAACGTTTCCGGATGCATTCGACGCGTGGCCTGGATGACGACCATCAACAGGATCGAGGCCCCGATCGCCCGGCGTGCCATCTGTTGGTCGAGGATGCCCAGCACCCACCAACCAACCCCCAGGCCGACGAGGGCGGGCAGAAGCATCGGCCAAACTGCCTTCCACGAGCCGTGTTCACGAAATGCCGGCCAAGCCATCAAGTCCGCTGCGATGAGCAGTGGCAGCACGAAGCCGACCGAGGTCTTCGCGCCATAGAGGTCGGCGAAGACCACCACCGAGACGAGCGAAACCCCGCTGAATCCGGACTTCGCCAAGCCAATGCACACCGCCGCGAGCAGGGCGAGGGCCAGCTGGGCGGGCGTCAGCGTCATGCGGAGTTCCTAGCTCCATGGCGGCGCTTTCCAAGCGCCAAGCCAATTCCACCGTGAAATCATCCCCCACGCTTGCACGGTCCCGCCTGTCGTGTTTCGCTCCCGCCGCCATGAAAATCGTCGTCGCATACTCCGGAGGTCTCGACACCTCAGTCCTGCTCAAGTGGCTCAAGGCCAAATACAATGCCGAGATCATCGCCTACTGTGCCGATGTCGGCCAGGGCGACGAGCTCGATGGCCTTGAGGAAAAGGCCCTCACCACCGGTGCCTCGAAGTATTATCTCGGCGACCTCAAGGAGGACTTCGCCGCCAACTACATCTTCCCCATGATCCAGGCCAACGCGATCTACGAAGGCCGCTACCTGCTCGGCACCTCGATCGCCCGTCCCGGCATCGCCAAGGGCATGCTCGATGTCGCCCTCGCCGAAGGCGCCGACGCCATCGCCCACGGAGCCACCGGCAAGGGCAACGACCAGGTCCGCTTCGAACTTTCCGCCGCCTCGCTGGCTCCGAACGTCAAGTGCATCGCCCCCTGGCGCGACGCCTCGTTCCGCGCCGAGTTTCCCGGCCGCGCCGAAATGATCGCCTACGCCGAGGCCCACAACATCCCGATCAAGGCCTCGATGAAGAAGCCCTACTCGATGGACCGCAATCTTCTCCATATCTCTTTCGAGGCCGGCATGCTCGAGGACCCGTGGTATGACGCCACCACTCCCGACGACCGCGAGATGTATGTGCTTTCCGTTTCCCCGGAAGACGCGCCGGACGCGCCCGAGTATGTGGAAATCCTCTTCGACAAGGGCAACGCGATCGGCCTCAAGCACGAAAACCTCGACGCCCTCGTGGCCGAACTCGGCGACGCCAAGGTCACCGGCCAGCAGGACGGCTACACGCTGTTCACGCCCTACGGCATCATGCGCGTGCTCAACCTTCTCGGCGGACGCAACGGTGTCGGCCGCGTCGACATCGTCG
>JAIXVN010000452.1 GCA_027483005.1 Verrucomicrobiaceae bacterium | reverse complement strand
CACCGGCATTGGTGGTGGCGGGGCTGAATTTGACCCCCATCAGGATGCGGAGGTCGGTGATCACGGGCGCGATGGACGCTGCATTGACCGAAGTGGCGGCCCTCACGATGAGCGAGCCGTTCTCCAGATTCTTGAAACGATCATGAAACTCCTTCAAGGCGTCCCATTTGGGGGCGACCATGTTGCTTCCCCCGAATCTTGGAATGATGTTGCTGCCTCTGACCGGATAGTTGGTGATCGTGGAGACCGGATTGGTGTTGGGAAGGGTGCCCTCAAGAATGGGGGTCAGGTCCACTCGGGTGCCTCCGCTGAGTGAATCAGTCAGGAGCCCTTTGCTGTCGCTGGTCGCTGCGTGGAACACCGTCTGAAGTGGCGAAGCTCCGCTCCCACCGGCTTTTGCTGACGGGATCAACAGTGCCGTCTCAGGCAGGCTGACGAGACTCGGAAGCGAATCGTGACCGGCCGAGGATGGGATGGGGTAATCCTTCATGCCATCGACGGTTTCCCAGCCACGACGCTGGGCTGAGAGCGAGGCATAACTCGTGGGATCGACGTTGGTTCTCCGCAAGTTGATTCGAGCCTTGACTCCTTCATCTCCGATCCACCAGGCGTAGCGGCCGGTCGTCTTCGAGTTCCTGGAGATGCCGACCAGCGGCGCGGCAACGAATCGGGGAAGGGTGGTGGGGTTTGCCTGGCCAACGGTCGAAGGTCCGACAAGCACCACGGCGGTGGAGGTATTCGACACCGATCCATCCGATTTCACTGCACAGCTGCTGAGGGATGGGGTCAGGCTTCCCGTGCCACTGAGGTTCTCGTTTCCGCTGATCAGCCACTGGGAGATTCTGGGAGAGGGTGTCTTGGTGAGGATCTCGGTGCCCGGGGTGGTGCTGGAGCTGCTGTTTCTCCAGACGCCCATCCAGTGGCGTGTGCCATTCTGCACGGCGCTGAGACCCTTGTTGATGCTGTTGATCGAGCTGTTGTTGACCGGTGCCTTGCCAACAGGGAGGACCGCTCCGTTGGTGTCGCCGGCAAGGTCGGCGGAGCCGGTGGTTCTCTGGTCGGGACCGGCCTGCTTCTGGAGCTCGGACAGGGCGATCAGGAGGGCCAGCCGTGCATTGTTGCGTGCGACGGTGACGTCACTGGACACGCCCGCCTGGCGAAGGGTGATGGTCGAAAGGGTGAGCATGCCGAGGCCGATGACGACCAGGAGCACCATCATGACAATGGTCACCAAAAGGGCGAAGCCATCGAGTGGCCTCGAAGAGCCCCGGAGTTTGGGGGCTCGGGCCCGGAGTGGGTCTGAAATCCGGAGCTGGGTTTTCATTGAAGGCTTGGGTCTCTTCAGGGGTGTTCGGAGCTTACGGGTGATCTTGAATCGATTTCAATGAAGAGCTCGATCTGGCTTCATGGTTTTTTCGATTTTCGGACAAGAATTACCATGTGTTTACAATATGAGCCGGGGCTCCGGGCAACAAGAATCGAAATTTTATTCATCCATTGCTGGACGATGTTCCAAGGCCAAGAATGGATTCCTCGTTGCTCACGAGTTGAGGGGTTCGTTCTCTCATGCTCCAGTTCAGGCGATGCCAGCCCCGGTGTCGATCACCCGGTTGGGTGGATTTTCCAGCGGGCTGAAAGACCTGGAGGGGCAGACAAGTTGAGGCGGCCCATGCGTTCCATTCTGCTCGTCGTTGTCGCGACCCTGATCTCTGCCGTCCATGGGGAGGATGCCCTGCCGGCGGGTGGGGTGGCTCTCCTGTCACCTGGTTTCACGCTTTCCGGGGGAGCGGGAAAAGGCGGCCCGGCGACCAAGGTGATGGTGACCGGGCAGGCCTTTTCAAACGCCATGCGCGTCAACGTCGTTTCCGCCACTCCGGAGCAACCCTGGAGCGCCCAGATGACGGCATCCCTCAGTGGTGCGATCAGCATGGACGATCGGATTCTTGTCCGATACATGGCCCGCCGGATCGGGTCGGGCAAGGGCCATGCGGTGGCGAAGCTCCAGCACGGAAAGCCGAGCTATTCGATGATCGGCATGACGGAGACCGCGAAGTTCGGAACCGAGTGGGAGCAGGTCAACCAGGCCTTCATCGCCAAGTTGGCGGCGGCCGCAGGACAGGCGGAGATCACGCTGTTCTTCGGGGATCAGGTGCAGACCGTCGAGATCGCGGATCTCCAGGTTCTGAACTATGGGTCGTCTTTCGATCTCGCGAAGCTGCCCCGACAGAAGATCACCTACGAGGGACGTGAGCCGGATGCCGCGTGGAGGAAGGCGGCGTTCGCGCGGATCGAATCCATCCGCAAGGCCGACTACGCGGTTCAGGTCATCGGGACTGATGGAAAGCCTTTGGCCAACACCTCCGTCAGCGTGGAACTGGATCGCCACGAGTTTGGCTTCGGATCCTGTGTCACCCGCGGCTGGCTCACCAAGGAGGGGCCGGATGGAGAGCGTTATCGTGACATCGTCCAGCGGACCTTCAGCCGGGTGGTCTTCGAAAATGATCTCAAGCCCGACTCCTTTCCTCACGAGGACAAGGGTCGCGCCGAGTTGGAGAAGAGCTTCGCCTGGCTGAAGGAAAGGGGCATCCGCATTCGCGGGCACTATCTGATGCAGGAGGCGGTGGATGGATGGTCGCGCGAACGCCTGTCCGATCCGGAGAGATACAAGGTGACGCTCTTCGACAGCATCCGTGAACGGATTTCAACCGTGGGCGACCGCGTGGTGGAGTGGGACGTCATCAACCACCCCATCGCCTGGCAGGGAGCTGAAATGCTGGCGAAGAAGGGACCGCCGCTGGAGCACGTCGGAGCGGAAGCCTTCCAACTCGCCCGCACGTTGACCAAGCTTCCATTGTGCATCAACGAGGACCAGTTGTTCCGCCCCGGAACGCAGCAGGATGAGACCTTTGCCCTTTTGAAATCGATGAAGGACCAGGGCATCCGAGTGGATGGACTCGGCAACCAGGCCCATATCCACAGCAGTTATCTTCCCACCCCGGAGGACATCCTCCGCATCACCGACCGCTTTGCCACGGTGGTGCCGAAGCAGGTGATCACCGAGTATGACGTGGTCACCAACAGCGACGACCCGCTTGCCGCCGACTACCTGCGCGACAGCCTGATCGCCTGCTTCAGTCATCCGGCCTATGATGGCTTCCTGCTCTGGGGATTCTGGGAGAACAGGCACTGGATTCCGGAGGCGGCGCTCTGGAAGAAGGACTGGACCATCAGACCGACCGGACAGGTCTGGGAGGACTGGGTGGGCAAGCGCTGGCACACCAGGGTCACACGGACGACCGATGCTTCAGGGCGGATCCAATGGCGAGGTTTCAAGGGAACCTATCGGATCTCCGTCGGCGGAAAGCAGTCGCCCGCATTCCAGCCCGCAACGGAGATCACATCGGTCCAGGCTCCCTGATCATGCCGCTTGCTTCGCTCCGGGGCGCTGTGCGATGGATGGAGCATGCATCCAAAAGCGTTTGCGGCCGCGGCCTTGGTGGCCCTTTCAACCTTGATGGCCTCCGCCGAGCCTGCCGCCCCGCCGCAGAAAGCGTCCATTCCCAAGCCTCATGATTTCGCCAGGTGGGAGAAGGATGTCGCGGCCTTTGAGAAACTCGATGCCGCCAATCCTCCGCCCAAGCATGCAGTGCTCTTCATCGGGTCCTCGGGGATCGTCCGTTGGAGAACACTCGCGGCGGATTTTCCAGGAACGACGGTCCTGAATCGCGCGTTCGGTGGCAACGAGATCGCGGACTCCACCCATTTCGCGGAGCGGATGATCTTCCCCTACGAGCCGAGGATGATCTTTCTCCGCGCTGGAGGAAATGACCTCCATGCCGGACGATCGGCCGAGGAGGTGTTCGGGGACTTCAAGTCCTTCGTCGCCACGATCCGGAAGAAGCTGCCAGACGTCCCAATCGCCTACATCGGGCTCAATCCCGCTCCCTCGCGCTGGGCGGAGAAGCCCGCCGGGGACAAGCTCAACGCCGCCATCGCCGCCTATGCGAAGGAGCACAAGAACCTCCTCTTCGTCGATGCGACGAAGATCACTCTCGATGCAGAGGGCAAGGTTCGCCCCGAGCTGTTCGTCGAGGACCAGCTCCATTTCAATGAGGCGGGTTACAAGCTGCTCGCGGAGGTGGTGAGGCCTTTCGTGCCGAAGGACTGAAGTTCGTGCGACCCGCATGGTCCGCCGTGCAAGGAATCATCATCGGTCCGGGCCGCGAGGTTTCATGGGAAACCTGCAAGCTCCGTTCCATGCGCCTCGCAGCGCTTCTGAAGGTGGCAGGCGGTGGTGGCCTGGGGTCTGCGAGAGGAGCGGGGTGACGAGGTTCCGTCGGGACCTCCGATTCGCACCGATCATGAAATCATCCCAATTCAATCTGCTACGGCTGGCTGGCCTCGCCCTGGCTTCCTGCTGCCTGCTGGGCAGCTGTGTCGAGCCCTACTACACCGATGTCCGGGGCTCCGGCTATCGCGGCGGACCCTACAGTCCGGGCCATCAGGTCCTCAACCTTCCGCCGGGCTACCGAACCGAGCGCCACGGCGATCTGGACTACTATCAGCACGGCGGCTCCTACTATCGGCCACGGCAGGGTGGGGGCTACACGGTGGTGGCCTCTCCGTTCGGAGTCAGCCAGGGTTACCAGAACAACCAGTTGATCCCGCGTCTTCCTCCCGGTTACAAGGCCTACCAGGATGGCAATGGAACCTACTACCGTTCTGGTAGTTCCTACTACCGCCGCCAGGGAAATGGCTACCAGCCGTTCAAGGGACCTCGCTGAAGGGAGTCGGACCGAGTCCCGCTGTTTCAGGTCATTTCGCCTCCGGCCAGACCGCCTTCAGGACGGCCGCCAGGCGGTATCCGGCCTTGGAAAGCTCCTCCTCCACGGTGTCGCGTGACTTCACCGGATACTCGGGCGGAAGCGTGACGGTCCATTCGAAATGACTGTCATGCTTCTCGTCCTTGGGCACGAGGACGCGGTCATGCGGCTTCAGTCCTTCGAAGCAGATCCTGGAGCGGCCGAGCGTTTCGCTGGCCCACTGGATCGGCCACGTCACCACCGCGCCTTTCCCATCCCACCCGGGTTTCATCGGCCACGCCTTGATGAGGGCGGTGGGGAAATCCTCCGCTCCGAGGTGGTCGCGCGCGCTCTTGACCGTCTGGGTGTCCCAGTAGGCATGCAGGGCGCTGCCCTTCGGCGTCCTGACGTGGAAGTAGTTTGCTCCCGCGTCCGCCTGTCCCTTGGCTCCCGTGTTTGGATCCACAAACTGGTCCTTGTCATCCACATAACTGCAGCCGACATGGAGCGGTTGATGAAGATCACCGATGAAATGGGCGATCAACATCAGCGCCACCCGCTTGCGGATCCTGAGTGGGTTGTCAGCCTTGTCCTCCGGTGCCTGAAGGACGAGGATGCATTGTTCCAGGGTGTGGACAATGTCGTGCTTGTTTGCCCCGATCCCGTCCTTCCGATAAACGGTCTGCTGAAAGGGGATGTCGCAGTAGTGATAGCTGTGATGCTCCGGGTTGTTGGCCACGAAGTCCTTCATCTCGGCGGAGAGATACTTGTCCGGCAGCTTCGCCCGGTCCGCCCAGGTGGCGGCGCGATCAAGGCCTTCGCCCTCCTTCAGCAGCAGGCGCACCTCTTTCAAAGCCCGCGTGCCTTCGAGGCAGCGCTCGGCGATGGTGCCGATGGCCTGATGTCCGGCATTGCCGTAACCACACGCATGGCCGGTCAAGATGACGGCGAGAAGGAGGGGGAGGAATCCGGACATCTGGGAGTGTGGCAGGGAGCGGATCCGTCGGAAACGCTCCAATCAAGGGCGGAGGCCGCCAGCCGAGCAGGACGGTCCCGGTTCAGGAGACCTTGCTGGCCTCCTTCGCGAGCCGGTCGAGGACGCCATTCACAAATCGACCCGAATCGGTGGTGCCGAAGCGTTTGGCAAGTTCGATGGCTTCATTGATCACCACTTTCGAAGGCGTCCCGACATGGAAGATTTCATAGGTGGCCAGACGCAGGATGGCCCGATCGACGGGATCAATGCGCTCGGGTGAGAAATTCTCCACGACCTGGGCAAGCTGCTCATCAATCAGGGCCTTGTGCTGGAGCACGCCATTGACGATCGCATCGGAGTCGTGACGGAGTTCCAGCAGCCCGGCCCGCGATTCACGGAGCTTGGTCAGGTCCGCCTGTTCGGGAAATCTTTCGGGCTCCTCGACCATCCGCATCCGGTCGGAAATGCGCTGCAGCCGGCGGACCGAGGCCGCACTGGCTTCGAGTTGTCCTCGGAGCGAAGGGAAATCCTCGATGCCATGGAGGAAACGCTGGCGGCTGAGGGCGAGATCGCGGTCGATCCGGAACAAGTCCTTGAGAGCCGCTTCCATGGCCGCTGCGACCGTATCATCGTCGTCGTTGCGGGGGAGCCGCTCAACCCGATCAAAGGCGCTGCTCCATTTCGATTCGAGTTCGGCAATGCGGCTGAGCTCGGTCTTCAGCGACTCTGCTTCAAGATGGGCGGAGAGGTAGGCAGAGGCGACGGTCTTCCGCTCCATGAACTCGGCCAGACGGACATCGCGTCCGACTGCCAGATGGTGGACGGTCCGGAACGTCGCAATCTGGAGGCTGCGCCGGTCCGACTCCGTCACAAACTCCCAGAACGGCTCCCGCATGGCGGCCGGGTCTGCACCGCCCTCGAGGTCGGAACAGTAGAGGAACTGGATCACAGCCTCGCGGATCTGTCGGCGGCTAGGCATCTCGGCGGGCGCGGGAGGTGGAGGTCTTTGGCATCGAACGGTCCAGCTCCTGGAAAATGTCGATCATGCTGGCAGCGGCACGGGCGGCTTCCCGGCCGCGGTTGAGCTTGGGGCCGATGCAGCGGGCGTAGGCCTGCTTTTCGTCGGCGACGAGCAGCACCTCGTGGATGATCGGGCGCTTGTGTTCGACCGCGAGGGCTTGAAGGGAATCGGTGACGGATTTCGCGACCAGATCGGCATGATCGGTGGAACCACGGATGATCAGTCCGAGAGCGATCACGCAGGCCGGGGGGTCACGGTCGAGGACGTTTGCCACCGTGACTGGAATCTCAAAGGCACCTGGAACCCGGACGATGTCGATTCGACCTTGTGGGACCAGGTCGCCGAGTTCCTCAAGGGCGTTCTCGACCAGGCCATCCATGAATTGCTCGTTGTACTTCGAGGCAACGATGCAGATGTGAACCTCGGGTCCTATGATGCGGGGTCTGGGAGGCAAGGCCGAGGACATTGGCGCGGTATGAGGGCAGGTGACGAAAAAGTCAACCGATGGGAATCATTCGCGGGCTTCCTTCAATCGAGGTGGAAGACTTCACGCAGCGGCTGGCCAACCGGGGAGCCATCGGGATTCGAGGGCATGATGTCCGCCATGTGCCGCCACCAGCGCTGGCAGACCTCGGTGCGGGCGATGGATTCCCAGCGGGCCTCATCCTCGATTTCCACGTATCCGAAGAGCTGTCGCGTCTCCGGATGCAGGAAAATCGAGTAATTGTGGGCACCGTGCGCGGTGAGTGTGTCGGCCAGTTCCTGCCAGATTGGCTGGTGGCGTCGCTCATACTCGGCCTCGTGACCGGCATCGACAGAGAGGACAAAGGCTTT
>JAIXVN010000246.1 GCA_027483005.1 Verrucomicrobiaceae bacterium | reverse complement strand
TGCCCGCGCCGACAAGGGTGGCCAGTTCAACTTCAGCCTCCAATCGAACTTCTGATCGGATTCCCGATTCGAAAGCCGGCTCCAAACGGGGCCGGCTTTTTTTGTTGCCCGGAAATCAGGCCTTGCCGATCAGGTTCACCGTCGCCTCCGGGCGGGACTTCAGATGGACTCTCCGGCCTTCCGCAGTGCGCCGGATGTAGCCGAGAACCGCGCGTTCTCCATCTGAAGGAACCGGGGCCACACTCGTGATCAAACCAGCCTCGCCGCCTTCCTCATCAACCAGCTGTTCGCCTGGCAGGCAGGCGATCCCCTCTTCCAAGAGGATTCGCATCAGGCGACGGTTCACCTTGCCCGCAGACTTGATGCGGGAAATGACCTCCTGGCCGATGTAACAGCCTTTCGAGTAGGAAACGTCCGTGCGGTCCAGTCCAGCCTCCGGAGGCAGAAGTCCCGGCTCCAGCTCACAGCCCCAGGCAGGAACTCCCGCCATGATCCGGCAGCTTTCGGCCTCATCCGGGTTCCAGGTTGGCAGATGACCGGGAAACTCCCCGGCAACTCCGGCAGGATGCCAGACGTCCCAGCCCGCAACGCCAATGCGGTCGGCGGGGACCACATATCCTCCAGCAGGGGCCTCAGGCGCGCTGACTCCCGTCACATGCACCCTCAACCACTGGTCACTGAGATCCTCCAGAACCGCATCGTCCGCGATCAGGTATCGGTCCAGTCTTGCGAAAAGACCTTCAGCTCCATCGTGATCGCAGGACACCCGGATCGCGCCATCGGCCATAGGATGGATCAGGACGCGGAACTGAAGCCGACCCTTCGCGTCCGTGACACATGAGGGCATTGACCTTCCGGACGAAACGACTGAACGCACATCCTGGGTCACCTGGCCGTTGAGATAGCGCAGGGCATCAGGTCCACGCGCCTCGATCAGCACGGGAGGGGGAAGTTCCAGCCTTTTCGATTCCATAAGGATCAAAGGTACGGGCGGGCGACTGCCGAGTAGTCAAGGTCCGCAAGGCCTTCCTCGCAAAGACTGGCCATCCGCTGGGACACCGCATTGATGGCAGGGGTGTCCAATCCCGCCCGAACGGCAAGATCGCGAACATAACGGCTGTCCTTCTCCATGTTGCCCAACGAGAAATGAGGGTCGAATTCGCCAACCGCCATGGTCGGAAGCTTCATGCCCGAAAGCACCGACGAGCAGGCATTCTGGGAAACCGCTCCGATGAAGGCCTGAGGATCGATTCCATGACGGGTCGCGACCGCAAGGGCCTCCGCGAGAGCCTGCACCGTGCACGCGGAAATCAGGTTGGTGGCGAGCTTCACCACCGTCGCTGCCCCGATCTTTCCGCAGGGGATCAATTCCTTGGCTGTGACCCTCAGGTAGGAGTCGGCTTCCTCAAGAAGGACAGGATCGCCCGAGGTGTAGTAAACCAGGTTTCCTCCCTCCGAAGCCAGCTTGCTGCCGGTGAACGGCACGTCGAGAAATCCACAGCCGAGGGATTCACAACGTCCGGCCAACCAGAGTGTGGTGTCCAGATCGACCGTCGAATGGTTGAGCACCGCCTGATTCGGCCCCAGGCTTCCCGCGATGGTCTCGAAGGTCTGACGAACCGCAGGCCCATCCTTCAGATAAAGCGAAATCCAGCGGGCCTCCTCGATCGCAATCCGTGCGTCTCCCACCTCGCCTGCAATACCCTTCGGCGTGCGATTCCATGCCCGCACCTGCCAACCGCCCACGGCCAGTCTGGAGTATGCGCGCGAGCCAATGATGCCGAGCCCGAGGACCGCAGCCTTTCCAGATGACTCACTCATTTCTGCCTTTGGAGTGCGAGTTCGACGAGCTTGTCCGCCTGCTTGTGGATCACCGCCACCTTCTCCGCAGTCGGCACCACATCCTTGCCGAGAGTCATCTCGGATCGCAGTCCGGCCAGAAGATCGCGCATCTCAAGGTAGTTCGGGCGCTCCGAGATGCGTGGCTCAAGAGATGCGACCGATTCCGTGTAGTAGTCGGCGATGTCCTCCCTCATGATGACCTTCGCGTGCTCCACCGAAAACTGCTTCTCCACCGCAGCGGACGCCACGCTGAGGGCTCGCACCCAGCCGCCAAGGGAAATCAAATGCGCCAGATCCGCATCGCGGAGGCTCACCAACTCGCGCTCCACATCCTTCTGGGTCGCGGCCAGCTCGGCCTTCAACTGATCGACCTTCTGGCCACGGGCGCTTTCCAGCAAACTGGCGGCATGCCGGTTGACGCGATCTCCCGCTCCCAGTGCCTTGCCATAACGGGTCAGATCCGCCGCCAGGGACTCCACCTTGTCCATTTGACCGGACTGCACGATCAGGAACCCATCCGCGATGAGAAACCCAAGCTCCACAGCCAGGTCCGCGCGGTCCAGCGGCATTCTTGCCCCTTGCTTCTGGGCTATCGGTGCCACCGGCATCGGACCAAGATCCTTGAGGGTTTCGAACAGCTTGGAGATCGAGGGCGCGGTGAACTCATTGACAGCCAGTTCCTCCCTGACATGCGGATCATCCAGAAGATCGCTTGGAATCGGATTCCGATCCTTTCCGCCTTCCTGGGCACCCGCGTGGGCGCAGCACAAGGCGGCGAATCCCGAAAGCACACTCATCGGTAACTTCATGGCTTCAGCCTGACACCGGCGCTGTCTTTCCGCAATCGACAATCTCGATCACGGAGGCCCCGAGAACATCAGGTCAGACAGACGAATCCGCTCACCATCTCGCTCGCATCCACTCAAAGTCCCAAGGAAGCCTCGGGTTCCGAACTCGTCAGCGACCTGTCGCCGTTCTTGTTGAACGCATCCAACTTCTGGGAAGCCGCCGCCTGATCCGCCTCACCGGTGAGATACTCGTCCTTGGTGAGCGAGCCTTCATGGTTCTTGGCCTTGGCCTCCACAACCCTGTTGATGGCTTCACGCTTCTTGTCGTGCTCTTCCTTCTCCTTTTTCTTCTCGAGTTCAGCCTGCTTTTTCTTCGCAGCTTGGTCCTTGTTCTGCTCGGCCTCAACAGGTGCGGCGACGGACCACAGGATGATCAAAAGGCTCAGTGGTTTCATTGGATGCCGGGTTTGATAGGAGACAACCAAACGAATTCATGCTTCAGCAACGGGATGACTTCCAGTGACTCCCCCGACCTGCCGATCTATCCGCGGACTTGACCTGCAGCGGATTTCATGTTGGCCTGCGGCTGGGAGGGATCTGAACTTTTAAGAATTTTCAAATCTCCTCCCGCAATCTCAGCCAACTTCCTCTCAGGCTGAAACTCCTTCACCCTCTCAACCGCAACCGACCTCCGCAGCCATGGATTGGACCTCACCCCTCTGGTACGCCAGCTACCTTCTCGTTTTGATTGGTCTTTCCGGCTATGGATTTCACCGCCTCACCATCGTGTTCCTCTATTGGAAGCACTCGCGGAACCATCCAACTCCCAAAAAACAGTTCTCCGAACTCCCTTTGGTGACCATTCAGCTCCCGGTCTTCAACGAAATGTATGTCGTGGACCGCCTTCTGGATTCGGTCGCGGCGATCGACTACCCGAAGGATAAACTTCAGATCCAGATCCTTGACGACTCGACGGACGAAACCGTCGAAATCTGCCGTAGCGGAGCGGAACGTCTTCGCAGCCGGGGTTTTGATGCCGAGCACATCCATCGGACGGACCGCACCGGCTACAAGGCCGGGGCCCTTGAGAACGGAACCAGGTTCGCAAAAGGCGACTACCTGTTCATTCTGGACGCCGACTTCGTCCCGAATGCCGACGTTCTCCAGAAGACCATCCATTTCTTCTCCGACGACCGGATCGGCATGATCCAGACCCGCTGGGGCCACCTGAATCGCACCTTCAATGTGCTGACACGCATTCAGGCAATGTTCCTGGACGGTCACCTTGAGCTGGAGCAGACCG
>JAIXVN010000038.1 GCA_027483005.1 Verrucomicrobiaceae bacterium | reverse complement strand
AGCCACGATTGCCGGTCGAGCCGGAGCGGCCGCCGGTTGTCGTGCCGGTGGTGCCGGAGCGGTTGCCGCTGCCGAAGTTGGCACCAGTGGAGCCTGCACCGCCGCCGGTCGTGCCGCCGGAGGAACCGCCAGTGCCGCTGGTGAAGGCGCGATTGAGGGCGTTCTCAGCGGTTTCGAGGAAGCTCGAGACGGCGATGTAGCGGAGTTTGCGGCGGAGGAAGTTTTTCTGCTCACTTTGGGTGTCGAACTCGCGGACGAGGCCTTCGATGAAGACGAGGTCGATCGGGCGGCCCATGGCGAAGATGCGGTTGGTGCGGGGATCGGGGACGATCTGCGGAGGATTCTCCTCGCCGCCATGGGCAGCGGCGTTGGCGGACGCGAGGGCGGCATTGGCTCCACCACCGGCGGGGATGGGAGCCGGACTGCCATCGGTGCGCTGGACTCCGGCGGTGCGCTGGGCCTGGGCCTGGGTGTTGAGGAGTTCGTTGAGCGTCTGGGCCAGCTCGGTTACATCGGCGAACTGGACCTTGATGAAGCGGGTGGCGACCTCGGTGCCCGGCTTGTCGATCTCGGTCTTGAGCTCGAGAAGCTTGCGGATCAGCGAAGTTTTTTCCGTGATGATGACGGCGGAGGTGTTGGCGATGGCGGCGATGGAGCCGTAGCTGCCGAACTGGCCGATGATGGTGGTGAAAACGCGGACCGCCTCGTCGGGCTTGAGATACTTGAGGCCCATCACGTAGGTCACCACGCGGTCTTCCTGGGGAAGGATGTCGTTGTCATTGAAGATGGAGATGCCTTCCTGCTTCGGACCGGCGCTGGCGGCGGAGAACATCAGCTTGTCCACGCCTTCTTCGGCAGGGACGAAGACAAAGCCTTCTAAGAGGGCGGCCATCTTGAGGTAATCGGCAGCCTTTGCGTAGGTGAGAGGATCGGCCGGGCTGGCGTCGAGATTGAAGGCAAACTCTGCGGCGGCTGCGGCTGCGGACACGATCACGCGACGACCGGTCCACTCGCGATACTGAAAGGCGAGATCGGTTCCGTTCATCTTCGGCTGCTCGACCTTGGCGGTGATCTTGCGCTCGGCGAGAGGGACATTGGCAGCGGCAGCGGCTGGGGCCACAGCGTTCGGGGCCGCTGCGCCAGGGACCGGTGGCACCACGGGCTTGATGGCAGGAGCGGGAACCGGAACCGGATTCGGCGCGGGCGCGGGTGCTGGAACCCCGGCGGGCACGCCCGGTGGCAGCGGTTGGGGGTCGGTCGGGGCCTGGCCGAAGGCGCTGGTGAGCGCGATCAGCGAGACAGGAAGGAGACGGCGGATGGCGTGCATGGGAAACGAAAGCGGTGACGAAGTGAAACGGGAAAAGGATGGCAAGGAATCAGCGGGTGGGCGGCGGGACCGGGACGACGCGAGGACGGGGTGGACGGGTGTTCACGCCGTTCTGTCCATTGGTGCTGCCGGGAGCCACGGGCAATCCAGGGCGGGCTCCCGGGTTCGGGTTGTTCAGGTTCGGCGGCTGAATCTGCGGCTGGGGAACCGGCTGACCGTTGTTGGCCTGACCGGGCTGCACCGGTTGGCCGTTGGGCTGTCCTGGCTGACCCGGCTGCTGCTTGGCGGCGACGGGGGCCTTGATGGCGAGGAGCTTGTCATCGAAGCCCACCAGGCCGGATTTCACCCCATTGGTGATCATCACTGTGGTGGAGAGAGGTTTGGTGCCTGGGTGGACTTCCTTCACCTTGAGTCCAAGGGTATTGCCAGGAATCCGGATGCGTTCCTCGGGCTTCTTCTTGTTGAACAGGGTGACAAGATAGTCCCCGCCATCCACCGGAGTCACGCCGCCGAGGGCGTAGTCCTCGAAGGGGTTGACGTCAATCGGGCCTTCAACGATCGGCTTCGTGGTGAAAGGCGAGTTGTTCCAAAGTCCCGCGTAGCGTGTCAAGCCCACCGGGCTCGGGGGAGCAGCGTGGGCGAGTGAGGTGGCGAGAATGAGGGCGGCGAGGAATTTCGAAGGTCTCATGGCATCAGGTGGTGGCGGGGACGAACCATTGCTCGATGATCAAGGTGGCATCGATCTTGGTGTCATCCTCGCGGTTTGGCTGGAGGCGGAGGAAGGTGACGGCGCGAAATTGGGTGGGCACCTGGAGCTTGGCGATCCAGCCGTAGAGGGCCTGCTCGGTGCCGGTGACGGTGAACTCGACCTTGGCGCGGTGGTAATTCGGGCCGGTCTTGTCGGTGGGAAGGAGTTTCTGGCCGCCGGTCTTGATGGTGAGACCGACATTGCGGGCCTCGGACTCGGCGAGCTGCTGGAGATTGGTTTGAACGACCTGGTCCTCGGAGGCTTCCGGCTCGTGTTCGGCCAGCCAATCCATTTCGTCCATGACCTGATCCTTGCTCTCCACAAAGACCTCAGCGGTCTTGAGCTCGCTTTCCGCGGCCTGGCGGTCGGCCTTGATCCTGGCCTGGTAGGCGAAAAGCTGGTTGGCCCCGAAGAAGTTGAGCACGATGAATCCCGCGACGGCGAAGAAGATCAGGAGTTTTTTTTCGCGGCTGGACATGAGGAAGGAAGCGGAGAAGCGGACGGGAAAGGGAGTGGATCGGCTGAGCGGACTGGCGCTCTTTTCAAGAAAGCCGCAGGACCGGGAAATTGTTGGTCTGTCGGCAAGAAATCAGGGTTGGGCCTCGGTGGTGCCGGGCGCGTGGCCGGTGAAGATGAAATCCCAGCCCTTGGCGGTCTGGTTCGGGGGCTGGGGGTCCCACTTGTAGCCGACCAGCAGGTTGCTCTTGGAAAGACCGAGGTTGAAGTCGTTGATCGGCTTCGGGTTGCCGGCCTCGCCGATGAGCTTGACCTCGCCGTCGTTCATTTCAGCGGTCTTGAGGCGCAGGCCGCTGTTGACAGGGATCGCCTGGGCGCAGCGGTAGAGGATTTCGACCGGGGACTTGGAGATATCGACCACCGGGCCGAGCTCCTCCCATTTGGAGACGTGGGTCACGTAGGCGATGCGCTCCGGGGCGACATTCTCGGCCTCGGCGCGAAGCTTGGCCACCTCGCGGGAGTCCTTCCAGAGATTGTAACCGAACCAACCGGCGAGGCCGAGGTAGGCGAGCACCACGACGGCGACGGCAGCGAAAATCTGCTGCTTCTTCGCGGCTTCCCGCCGGGCGGCGCGGACGTCGGCCGGGAGGAGCTTGCTCCTGAGGGAAGGAAGAACCGGGGCGGGCTTGGGCAGCACCTCGACGCTGGCTCCGAAGGCTCCAACCAGGGCACCCGGCGTGGGATTTCCGGCGGTGTAAAGGATGACCTTGGACGGCTTGCAATCGAGCCCCTGAAGTGAAAGCTGAATCAGCGAGAGTCGGATCTCCCGGACGAGGCTTTCGTCGGGCACGGGGGTGTCGATCGACGTCGCCTGGCTGTAGGCGAGCTTTCCTCCCACCGAAAGGGCGAAGACCCAGCGGTGGAACTCCCGCCAGATCACCAGCGAGTCACCGATGAAAGGAATGGCCCGGGCGGAAAGATCGAACTCCTTGGGGCTGCGGGTGGGCAGTTCGCCCTCGCCGGGAGTGCGCAGGATCACGGAGAGCAGCGCGGTGTTCTCCCCTTCCTGGGCCACGACGAACTGATCGGTCAACTGCCCGGCCATCGGGTCCGGACGCAGCCCGAGACGCTCGGCGTGCAGGGCGGAGAGTTCGGGGAAAAGGGACTCGTCGGTCGTCGAAACCCGGAGCGGCAGGGAGGTCGTCGCCTTGACGGGGAAAAGCAGAAGCACGTCGCCTGCGGGGACTCCTGTGAGATCGGCGGCGCGGGTGGTCTCAGCGGCGGAGAGGAGGGTGAATCCCGCCTCCGGGGAGCCGGACCAGATTTCCCAGCCTGCCTCACCAGGCACCAGCATTGCATTGTCGGACTGTTTGCTCACGGGATGACTTCTTCGGATCGTTCAAGAATGGCCGGACGGCCGTTGCGGTTGCGGAGAGTGAGGATGATCTTGCGTTTCGCCCCTTCGGCGCTGCCGATGCTTTCAATGCGGACGGTGGTGTCGTTCACCGTGAAGCGCTGGAGGATGTCAGGCCGGGCGTTGGTGTCCACTCCCAACAGGGCGAGGACCTCATTGACATTCTGGAACGGGGCGTCGTCCTCGGTGTCGCGGATGCCGTCCGGTCCCCTCACCTGCTCGACGACCTGATCGGCCGTGTCCACGGTGACCTCGGCGGCGGCGGCGATGAGTTCGGCGGAGGCCTCATTGGCATCAAGGGCTCCGGAACTCCAGATGGTGAACCAGTTCCGCCAGTCGGGCTTCAGCGCCTCGATCTGATCCATGCCACGGACCAGGCGGACCTCATCGAGGCTGTAAAACGGGCGGTTGAAGGGCTGGTTGGTCCGTCCCTCCTTCTCATACCACTCCCGTTCGGCTCCGTTGAGGGCGAGTTCGTCATCGCCATCGATCCAATCGGACATGGCATCGGTAATCGCCTGGGCGGAATCGAGATCGAGTCCCCAGTCGATGAAGATGGTTCGCAGCAGGGCCTTGTCGTCGCGCAGCAGGATGGCGTTGAGATTGAAACGAGCACCCTCCGAGAGGATTTTGACGTCGAAGCCCTCACCCGTTTCCTCATCGCCGCGATGGAGGATCGGATCGGTGCGCTTCACGACGGGATTGGACCCCACCGCGACGCCCATTTCGGCGAGCTGTTTGGCACGGAAGCCGTGGATCCTCGCGGAAGCCACGTTCATGTCGAAGGAGACCACGCGGGTGGTGGTCAGGGCTGCCAAAGAAAGGATGGCAATGAGCATGATCACGGCGAGCAGGGCGGCGCCGCTGCGGCGATGGGGTGGTCGGAAGCTGGAGATCATCGGCCGCCTCCGTTTCCACCACCTGGGCGAGGACCGGGGCCTCCTTGGCCGCCACCTCCGCCGCCACCTGGCGGGATGACTGGTCCGCCGCCAGGATTGAGCTCGATGCCTCCTCCTGCTCCGCCGCCTCCAGCCCCGCCGGACGGACGATTGCCCTGGCCCTGCTGGAGCTGGCGCATCATGACCTCGGGGTTTTGTTTCGGAGTCAGCCAGAAAATCTGGCGGATCTCGTCACCGTCCGCGCCGAAGGCAACCTTGAGCTCGAGTTGCAACGGGAGGCGACCCTGGATTTCCCAGTCATACTGCCATTCCATCGTGCGACCATCGAGTACCCGCCATTCGAAATAATTGACGTCCTCAAGCAGCACGACCTCGGCGAAAGGCTTGTTGTCGATCTGGGTGGGGGCCTGGGAGGTGTCGGAGCCCTCCAGCACCTCGTTTTCGTAGTAGCGGAGGACGATATCCAGAAAGCCGTCGCGACGCCGGACGGTGGAGAGCTGGACCGCCTTGGCGATCTTCTCCTCGCCGCCCCAGGTGAAGCCCATGCGGACGTT
>JAIXVN010000348.1 GCA_027483005.1 Verrucomicrobiaceae bacterium | reverse complement strand
GGGCCATTGGCGAGGATCGGCGTGATGTCCTTGAAGACGATCCCCGGCTTCGGGAAATCGACCACATCGCGAACCGCGGCTTTGAGGGCATCCGGAGGGGACATGCCGGGAGTGTGAACCGACTCCGGGCGGCGGCCAAGGGCAGAATTCCCGGGGGGCAGGGGTGGGCGAGGAAAAGGTCGTCAGCGAAGGCGTGATGGCCCCGGCGGATTGCTGGAAAAATGCTTTCTCGGCTGCAAACGATGCCATAGCTACTGGCCCAGCGACATGGATTCTCTACATTATTTGGTCACTGGCGGCGCGGGATTCATTGGATCGCATGTGGTGGAGTCCCTGCTGGCGGATGGCGCGCGGGTGACGGTGATTGATGATTTCAACGACTACTACAATCCGGCCATCAAGCAGCGGAATGTGGCGGGCTTTCTTGCTGACATCGAGATGGTGCGTGGAGACATCCGTGATCCGGCCCTGGTGGAGCGTCTTTTCGCGCGGGGAAACTTTGACTGCGTGATCCATCTCGCCGCGCGGGCCGGGGTGCGCCCGTCGATCCTGGATCCGAAGTCCTATGTGACCACCAACATTGACGGCACCTTCAATCTGTTGGACAGCTGCCGCCATAACGGAGTGAAACGCTTCGTTTTCGCCTCCTCGTCTTCGGTTTATGGGATCAACGAGAAGGTGCCCTTTGCGGAGGAGGATGCCATTCCCCGGACGATCTCGCCGTATGCGGCCACAAAGCTGGCCTGCGAGCAGATCTGTTCAAACTACTCCTACCTTTTTGAGATGCGGGTGGCCTGCCTGCGCTTTTTCACGGTCTATGGCCCGAGACAGCGTCCGGATCTGGCGATCGCGAAGTTTTTCGCCGCGATCCGCAATGGCCTGCCGATCGAGCGCTACGGAGATGGCGGCACGCGGCGGGACTACACCTACATCGAGGACATTGTCGCCGGGGTGAGGGCGGCGGCGGATTATTCCGCGAGCCAGTTTGAGCTTTTCAATCTCGGGGGTTCCCGGACCACGAGCCTGGCGGAGCTGATCGAGTCGCTGGAGCGGGTCGCAGGGCGGAAGGCGATCATCGTCCAGAAACCCGAGCAACAGGGCGACGTGCCGCGCACCTTCGCGGATGTCGAAAAGGCCAGGCGTCTGCTGGGTTGGGAGCCCCACACACCGTTGCAGGAGGGCCTGGAGCGCTATGCGGAGTGGGCGCTGCGGCAGTAGGGACCGGGCTTGAAGAGAGTTCTGGCCTGCTGGGAAATCTTCTGAAACAGTCCCGCGCATGCCGAGTGAGCAGGTGTCGATCATAGTGCCGTTCTACAACGAGGAGGAGACCGCTGCGGCGGTGCTGGAGGAGGTGAGGCAGACCAATCCGAAGGCGGAGATCATCGCGGTGAACGACGGCAGCAGTGATGGCACGGCCGCGGTGTTGGACCGGGCCTCAGGGGTGCGGGCCCTGCACTTTGCGAAGAACCGGGGTCAATCCGCGGCGATGTATGCCGGCCTGCGGGCGGCGACGCGACCGATCTGTGCGCTGATGGATGGGGATGGCCAGAATGACCCTGCGGATTTCCCGAAACTGGTGGAGGCGCTGCTTTCAGGCGGGGCGGACGTGATTTGCGGCTACCGGGCGAACCGGGTGGATACGGCCAGCCGCCGCTACGCTTCGCGCTTTGCCAATGCCATCCGTCGCCGCTTCCTGCAGGATGGCGTGCGCGACACCGGCTGTTCGGTGAAGGTCTTCCGCCGCGAGGCCGTGGATCATCTGGTGCCCTTCAACGGGATGCACCGCTACCTTCCCGCGATTTTCCTCCAGGCCGGCTTGAAGATCGGTGAGATCCCAGTGAACCATCGCGGACGGATGGCCGGAGCGTCGAAGTACACGAACTGGGACCGTGCCCTGCGCGGGATTTATGACCTCATCGGCGTGCAGTGGCTGCTGCGGCGGAAGGTGCAGTGGAATGCCCAGGAGGGAGGAGTGAAGGTGCCATGATGACCCAGTGGATGATGTGGCTGGCGGTGGCGGAGGTTTCCTGGATGAACCGCTCGATCCATGTGGCGGAATTCTTCGGCATGGATGTGACGATCACGCCGTGGAAGATTGTGGGTTATGCCGGCGTGGTGTTGTTTGGCGGTCGATGGCTGCCTCAGTTGATCGCCTCCAGAAAGGCGAAGCAGGTGCGAATGCCGCGGGTTTTCTGGGTGATGTCGGTGGCGGGAAGCATCTGTCTGCTGAGCTATTTCACCTTTGGAAAAAATGATTCGGTCGGCGTCCTTTCCAATCTCTTCCCGGCTTGTGTGGCCACGTACAACCTGATTCTGGACATCCGGCATGCGCGTCGTTCCGGGCAGACAGGCGAGGTTGAGAGCAAATCTGAGATGTCATGAAGCATTGGATCGAGACATTCCCCCGACTGGCGCTGACGATCGTCGCGGTCTTTTGCTTGTTGCCCGGCACCTGGCTGCTGCCGCTCATGGATCGGGACGAGCCGCGTTTCTCGCGCGCCACGGTGGAGATGAACGAGCGGGGCTCGTGGGCGGTGCCGTATTTCAACAACGAGTACCGATTCGACAAACCGCCGCTCACCTACTGGTGCATGGAGCCGGGGCTGGCCTTGTTTGGGAAATCCGAGATGGCGGTGCGACTGCACTCGGTGCTGTGTTCGTGGCTCATCGCGCTGGTGCTCTTCGAGATGGCCGTGCTGCTGGGGGCCGGGAAAGGGCAGGCCTTTTTCGCTGGTGCGGGATGGCTGACCTGTCTGCAGGTGATTGTCCATGGCAGGACAGCGGTGGCGGACGTGCTTTTGATCCTGTGGATCGTCACGGCGATGTACTGCCTGTTGAAGATCGGCAGGCGCGCCGGGCAGAAGCGGGTGGTGCTGGATCGTTGGTTCTGGGGGCTGGTGGGGAGCCTGGCCTTGGGCTTCCTGGCAAAGGGACCACTGGCGTTTCTGGTGCCCGGCCTGTCGATGGCCCTGGGATGGGTGGCGCTGTGGCGGGCCAAACAGGCCGCCGGGCCACTGGGTCGGGCTGCGCTGAATTTTGGGGTCGCGTTGATTCCCGCCATGGCCTTGGTGGCGCTGTGGGGCATCCCGGCACTGAAGTTGACGAATGGAGCGTACTTTGATGTGGGGATCGGCAAGCACGTGGTGGAGCGCGGCACGATGTCCTTCAACAAGCGCAAGTCCGTGCCGGGGCTGTATTACCTGGTGGTCATGATTCCTTTCCTGCTGCCATGGACGGCCTTGCTGCCCAGTGCGTTGGCTGATGCCTGGCGCAAGCTCAACTGGGAGCGGGCGCTGATGTTGGGCTGGTTTGCCGCGCCGTTCCTGATTTTCGGGTTCTATGCCACGCAGCTGCCCCATTACATCCTGCCAGGTTATCCCGGGCTGATGGTCCTCATCGCGCTCATGGTGGGTGCGCCGGTTCTTGGTCAGAACCGGGCCGCCAGAGGGTGGCGTGGCATCGCGGTGGGCTTGCCGTTCGTGTTGGGGAGTGTGGCTCTCGCAGGTGGCTTGTTCGCCCTGTCACGGTTGGAGGACAAGTCCCTGCCCACCGCCATTGCAGGCGTCGGGGCGCTTTTCCTTCTTCTGGGGCTTGCCAGCCGGAGCATCTCCGGCGGGCGTCCCCTGGTAGGCGTCGTTTTTGCGATGGCTGGAGGCGCGCTGATGTGGCCGGTTTCCCAAGCGGCTCGAAATGCCCACCTCACGGTGCGGCTGCTCGCGGCGGTCGGGGATTCTTTGCCGGGAGAGCTCCGATCCTGGGGCTTTGGTGAGCCGACCCTGGTGTGGTATTTCCAACGACCATGGACGTTCTCCGACAATGGCGATGGCCTTCCGATGACGGTGGTGCGGACAAGGCGCTGGCGCCTGGATGAAAAGACCCTGGCAGCGCTCTGGAAGGGCGAGCCCGCTTCACCGGTGGATGACTACACTGCGGAGGCCCTTCAAAAGCTGCCGCCTGGCATCCCCCGCTACGTGCAAGGTTGGAGTCCTGGTTCAAGCAGTTGGCTCGAACTGGCCTACGTCAAGGAAGAGGACAAGTGACCGGTCGCTTCACCCGGTAGATCGGCTGATAGCGCATCGCGTAGCGCCGCCGCTTGCCGATCCAGCGGGTGCACATGAGTGCCCAGAATACGCCGATGATGGACCCGTGCACCACATCGATGGGGAAGTGGTTGTTGCCGTGAAGTCTCGCCCACAACATGCTGATGGAAAAAAGGATGCAAGGCACGATGAGGCGCGGAAAGGCAATGGCCAGCACCGTGCATCCGGCAACCGTGCTGGCGCTGTGGCCGGATGGATAGCCGTAGTAGCGGCGGTTGAGCGTGGGGCCGACGAAATCCATGGAGGTGACGTTGGCCTTGATGCAGGTCGATGGCCGGGGTCTGCCGACCAGCGGCTTCAGCACTTGGACGAAGACTCCCGTCAGGGCACCGGCCATGAAGAAGCTCAAGGCCACCCTCTGCATGCGCCGGCTGTTGCATCGATAGGCGACGAGCATCAGCAACAAAGTGCCAACGAGATTGAAGTAATGAAATTCCCCGATTTCGGAGATCAGCAGGGATACCGGGCGAAGTCCTCTCATCTCCACGCTCTGGACCGCCTGGAAAATGGTCTGCTCGAATGGCAAAAGCAGCGCCGCCGAGAGCACCAACAGCAGCATGAGGCCCATCCAGGCCTTCAGCGAAACGTTCCGGCATGTTCTCCACATGAAAGCCCACACGAGCTTCCAATCGCGCACCATCGTCATGTCGCAGCCAAGTCTGCTTTGGCCCTCGACTGAAGCAAATTTTCAGAGAAACGAGGTGCCCAGGGTGGTGCCTTCGACACTGAATCGAAGGGTTTGTGGGCGTTTGAACCCTGCCGCTCTTGCTTGAGCACGAAACTCGAGGCCCGAGGTTGACCGATTCCCAGCCGTCGCGAAGTCATTCCTTGCCAGCGCCGCAGCCTACTCCATCCGCACTTCTGAACCGCCAAAAGTTCACCACGTGCGGACTCGAAGGATGCACGTCCTTGAAGACGATCCCCGGCTTCGGGAAATCGACCACATCGCGAACCGCGGCTTTGAGGGCATCCGGAGGGGACATG
>JAIXVN010000574.1 GCA_027483005.1 Verrucomicrobiaceae bacterium | reverse complement strand
CAGCGTTCCTGCGGGGTGGAGCCGGGGATGTCGTAGGCGATGGTGGTGTCGAGGCCGAAAGAGAAATCCGGTTTCGCCTGGAGGGCGGCGGCGCTGGCCCCGCGGAGGCCGACCTCTTCCTGAACGGTGAAGGCGGCGTGGAAATCGTAGGCGGGCTTTTTCTTCGAGGTCTTGAGAGCGCGGAGGGTCTCGATGAGGACAAAGACGGAGACGCGGTTGTCGAGGGACTTCACGTTGACGCACTCGCCGAGTTCCATCAGCGGGCTGTAGCGGGTGACGGAGTCTCCGACGGCGACGAGCTTATCGACTTCCTTTTTTTTTTTTTTTTTGTCGATGAAGTAGTCCTTGATCTGGGGGACCTTGTTGCGCTCTTCCGGCGACATGATGTGGGTGGGCTTGGAGCCCATCACGCCGAGGAGGTCCTTGCGGCCGTGGATGAGGACGCGCTGGGCGGTGAGGGTCTTGGCGTCGAATCCGCCTACGGGATTGAAGCGGACGAAGCCCTTGTCATCGACGTGGGTGACGATGAAGCCGATCTCGTCCATGTGGGCGGCGGCCATGACGGACTTCTTCGAGGAGCGGCCTTTTTTCAGGGCGATCACGTTGCCCATGTTGTCGGTGGTGATCTCATCGGCGAGTCCGACAAGCTCCTGGAGGACCAGCTTGCGGATTTCCTTTTCAAATCCCGGAGCGCCGGGGGCTTCACAAATGCGGCCGAGGAGTGCGGTGTCGATTGGCATGGTGCGGATGATTCGTGGTCAGACTGAGCGACTTGAGCCATCCGACAAGTGCAAGATGCTGAAATTGGTTGGCATTTTCCGTGGGCTTCAGTGGTGTGGTTCGAGGGCTGCGGCCGACGGTATTGCCACTTGGCGGGGGCGGTGGTTCGGTTACACTACGGTCATGAAGAGCCAATTGGTGATCGACCTGTCGTCCCTGCCTGAGGACGGAAAACAATTCGAAGGCGAGTTGCCGGCGGAGATTTTCGACCTCCCGGAAGACGATGCGAAGGCGGTGGGGCCCTTGGTCTATGACCTTTTCGTGCAGCGCTTCGGGTCGGAGCTGCTGCTGTCGGGAAATCTGGAGGCTCCGTTTGAATTCACCTGCGTGCGCTCGCTTCATCCCTTCATCCAAACGATCCGGCTCGATCCGGCGGCGATCTCGATCGAGATCCTTCGGGAAGGTGAAATGGACGTCACGGAAGCCTTGCGGGAAGAGGTTTTGATCCAGTTTCCGCACGATCCGAGATGCGAGGAAGGCGACGAGCCGCAGGAGTGCGAGATCGATTCCCGATATTTAGCAGTGGACAAATCGGACGAACCCGAGGTAGAGACCGCCCCCCGCAGCGAGGCCAACACCAGTTGGAACGCACTCGATGCACTCAAGGACCTCAAGGACCAACTCTAAAGACTTACTACCATGGCTGTTCCAAAGCGCCGCCAATCCAAAAGCCGCTCGAAAATGCGCCGTGGCGCAACCCGTTGGCGTGCCCCGATCCTCAAGACCTGCCCGGAGTGCGCCAGCCGCATCCCGTCGCACATCGCCTGCCCATCCTGCGGCTACTACCGCAGCCGGCAGGTGCTCCAGGTCGAAGCGCTGTAACGCGCTGATGAGCCCTTCTCACCGATCGCCGCGCCGGGTTCTCCTGTCGCGGTGATTTGTCGTATATCCGAAACAACCGCTTTTTCCACAATACTGCATGAAAGTCGCGCTGGACGCCATGGGTGGGGACCACGCCCCCGCTGTGAACATCGGAGGAGCGATCGACGCGCTCCGGCTTTATCCGAAGCTTGAGCATCTGTTCCTGGTTGGCGATCAGGCGACCCTGCAGGCCGAGTGTGCGAAGCAGGGCCTCGATCTCAATGATCCGCGCGTCAGCATCGTCCATGCGCCCGAGGTGATCGGCATGTCCGAGCCCGGCGCGAAGACGGTGCGGCGGAAAAAATTGTCCTCGATCAGCATCGCGATGGACATGGTCAAGGACGGTCAGGCGGATGCCTTCGTCTCGGCCGGAAACACGGGAGCTGCCGTGGCGGCCGCGACGCTCAAGCTGCGGACGCTTCCCGGAGTCGACCGTGCGGGCATCGCCTCCGGGTTGCCGAATGAATTTGGCCTGTGCAACATCCTCGACGCCGGCGCGAATCCCGAAGCCAAGCCCGAGCACCTCGTGGCCTACGCGCTGATGGGCACCGCCTTCGCCCGCCACGTCCTCGGCAAGCCGGACCCGAAGGTCGGCCTGATGTCGAACGGCGAGGAGGACGAGAAGGGCACGACGTTCACCAAGGAAACCTTCGCCCTGCTCAAGCAGACGCCCGGAATCAATTTCATCGGCAACATTGAGGGCCACGACCTGTTCGAGACCGAGCTCGATGTGGTGGTCTGCGATGGCTTCACCGGCAACGTGGTTCTGAAAAGCTGCGAGGCGACCGCGAAGGCGGTTTCGAAGTGGCTGAAGACGGAGATCAAGGCCAGCCCGATCCGGATTCTCGGCGCGATCCTGGCGAAGGGGGCCTTCAAGGCGCTCAAGGCCAAGAGCAGCTATGAGACCTATGGTGGCAGTCCTTTGCTCGGTGTGAATGGCGTGGTGATCATCGCCCACGGATCGTCGAGCGCGCTGGCCGTCCAGAACGCGATCCGCGTCGGCCTGGAAACGGTCGGCAGCCGGGTCAATCCACACATCGAGAGTGCGGTGGCAGCCGCTGCGGCGGCACGGGCGACGGTCGAATCCTGATTCGCGGGATTTGCCATTTACGATCTGGAGAGAACCTCCCACGCTTCCTCCCACATGAGCGAAATTCTGGTCACGATCGCCGGTACCGGCAGCTACGTCCCTGAGCGAATTCTCACCAACGCCCAGCTCTCGGTAATGGTCGATACCACCGACGAGTGGATTTTTTCCCGCACCGGCATCCGTGAGCGGCGCATCGCGGCCGAGGGCGAGTTCACCTCGCATCTCGCCACCAATGCCGCCCGCAAGGCGCTGGAGCAGGCCGAGATGGCGGCCGAGGACATCGAGCTGATCATTGTCGCGACCATCACGCCGGACACGCTCACGCCTGCGACGGCTTGCTACGTGCAGCGCAATCTCGGCGCACACCGCGCAGTGGCCTTTGACATTTCCGCCGCCTGCTCGGGATTCCTCTACGCGATGAAGATCGCCAAGCGCCTCATTTCCGACGGGGCCTTCAACAACGCGCTGATCATCGGCGCGGAGAAACTTTCCGCCTTCGTCAACTGGGAGGATCGCTCGACTTGTGTGCTCTTCGGCGACGGCGCGGGTGCGGCGGTGCTGCGTCAGGCCAAGCCCGGTGAAGGCGAGGTCATCGCCACTGAAATGGGCACCGACGGCAACCAGACCCACCTGCTCAACATCCCCGGTGGTGGCTCGGCCTGTCCGATCACGACCGACAACGCCGGCGACCATCTCTCGACGCTGGCCATGCTCGGCAAGGAAGTCTTCAAGCACGCCGTCACCCGCATGAAGGAAGCGGCGGAGAAGGTCATCGAGCGTGCGAATCTCAAGCCGGAGGACATCGCCTGCGTCATCCCGCATCAGGCGAACCTGCGGATCATCGATGCCATCGCGGATCGTCTGGCCGTGCCGAACGATCGGGTCTTCGTGAACCTCGACAAGTACGGCAACACCTCGGCTGCGGCGGTGGCGATCGCCTTGGATGAGGCGAACCGCACGGGAGCCTTCAAGCGCGGTGATCACATCGTGCTCGTCGTCTTCGGAGCCGGCCTGACCTGGGCGGCAGCGGCGATCCGTTGGTGATCATTTGGTGCCGAGCAGGCGAACGCGGGATCTCGCGCTTTCCGGCGTGGTCTTCCACTCGATGAGCTTGCCCTGCCCGATGCGTCCCTCGATGAAAATGTTTCCGGCGGCGTGCAACCGGAAGCGCGCGCTCCAGTCCTTCGGCCATGCGGGCGTGAGCAGCAGGGTGCCGTCCGGTCCAGGCTGCACGAGCATTTCCTGAAGTGTCTTCATCATGTTGCCCGGTCCATCAAAGTCCGGGCACCAGTCGTGCGGCGATCCGAGGCAGCCGGGAAAGTGCATGAAGGTTCCGGGTTGCTCGCTGCGGCCCATGCGGTTCTTCGCGCGCAGAACCACATCCTGACTCGCGCCTTCAGCGCGTCGTTCGCCCGGGGGATGAGCGTTTCCTTGAGGAATCTTTCATCGCCGGCGTGCTTGTAGTAGTCGGCCATCAGCGCGGTCAGTTCGAGCGCCTGCTGCCAGATGTGGCGGGTATCGCCTTCGGAGTATTCCTTCGCGCCCCAGCCGAAGTCGCCCATGCTGGGAAGGCCGGCGAGGTTCACGGTTTCCCGGAACTAGACCCCGTCCGCCTCGTAGTAGGGCTTCGCGCAGGAGTTCGCTGACCGCGTCGTTGTGGGCGAGACCGAGTTGCAGGCCTTCCTTCGGATCGATCCAGACCGTGGCACCAGTGCTGCCATTTCCGAGCGGCAGGTTGTCAGCCTCGCCGGTTCCAGGCGTTTTCCAGATCACATCGTAGCGGGAGATTTCCGTGAGGGGATCCCAGGATTCCGCAGCGCGGACGAAGTGGGGAACGAAGCAGAGGGCGAGAAGGAAAAGCAGTCGCATGACAAAAAGGGAAACCAGCAGAACGACCGGCCCGTCGGGTTCCTGTCATGGAGCGGGATTCGCAGGTGGGAGATTCAAGGCTTGAAGACCCAGGATTCAGGAAGGAAGGATTCTGCCAGCCCCGTCCTTCTTGAGTCTTGCAGTCCTGCGTCTTGAATCTTCTCCTCTGCCCATGTCCTACCGTACCACCGCTGTAGAAACCGACCGGATGCCACCGGGCATTCCCTACATCGTGGGAAATGAAGCGGCGGAGCGGTTCTCGTTCTACGGGATGAAATCGATCCTGGTGGTGTTCATGGCTTCGTACCTCCACTGGATGGATGGCAAGGGAGGCAAGGTCATCAGTAAAACGGAAGCGGTGGAGTATTATCACCAGTTCTCGAGCTGGGTGTATTTCACGCCGCTGCTGGGGGCTTTGCTGGCGGACATTTTCATCGGGAAATACCGGACGATTCTCATCCTTTCCGTGGTCTACTGTCTTGGTCACGCGGCTCTGGCATGCATGGGATCGTATGGCCATTCCGGATGGTGGATGTTCAGCGGGCTGCTTTTGATCTGTCTCGGTGCGGGCGGGATCAAACCCTGTGTCTCCGCGCACGTCGGCGATCAGTTCGGCAAGGGCAACCACCACCTGCTGACGAAGATCTACAACTGGTTCTACTTCTCGATCAATTTCGGCTCGTTCTTCTCAACCCTGCTGACGCCGTGGCTGCTGGAATGGTACGGACCGCACTGGGCCTTTGGTGTGCCTGGTGTGCTGATGGCCATCGCGACGCTCATGTTCTGGCTGGGTCGCAATAAGTTCGTGCATATCCCGCCGGCGGGAAAAGCCTTCTTCTCCGAAGTGTTTTCCCGCGAGGGACTCATCGCCCTGTGCAAATTGATTCCGTTGTTTGCTTTCATCGCGGTGTTCTGGTCTCTGTATGATCAAACCGGATCGACGTGGGTCCTGCAGGCGGAGCAAATGAATCTGCACTTCATGGGCATGCACTTCCTGGCATCCCAAGTCCAGGGTGTGAACCCGATCCTCGTCCTGCTGTACATCCCGCTGTTCACCTTTGTGATTTATCCGGCGCTTAACCGCGTGTTTCCACTGACGCCCTTGCGGAAGATCGGGTTTGGGATGATCCTGATGACGGCCTCGTTCACTCTGATCATGATGATCCAGGGCTGGATCGATGCCGGGCAGCGGCCTTCCGTTGGCTGGCAGATTCTGGCGTACGTCGTAATCACCGCATCGGAAATCCTGGTGGCGATCGTAGGGCTTGAGTTCGCCTACACCCAGGCACCGAAGACCATGAAGTCGCTGGTGATGTCCTTGTTCTGGCTCTCGGTCTGGGGTGGCAACCAGTTCACCGCGCAGGTGAATCATGCCATCTCGGTGCCATCTGCAGCGGACCAGCAGTTTGAGGCGGCCACCCTTTCCCTGCCAACCGACTGGCAAACCGAGCCGCGAAATGTGGTGCTGCCGGGTTACGATGGAAAGCCGGGCACGGCGGATGATTTCGTGGCGCGCTGCAAGGGTGGTGGACTGGATTCGATCGAGATCCCTGATCGCAAGACCTTCCTTGAAGCTGCGGCCAAGATCGAGTCCTTGTCCGGCGATGGATTTCCGCTCTCCGTGAAAGGGCGCGAGGCCCTTGCAGGCTTGAAGGACCAGTGGGGAAATCCGCTGGTCTATGATCTGATCGACTCCGCCCACGCCCGCATTTCCAGCGGGGGGCCTGACAAGCAGCGCAACACCGCGTGGGATCTCGGCGTGATGATTGAGCGGGCGTCTTCCGATGAGCCGACTTCGGATCAATCGTGGCTCGCCCGTCGCAAGCGTGAACTCGGGATCGTCGAAGCGGCGAAGCCCGCATCCGGTTTCACCCGCAAGGAATTCTGCGGTGGCCAGACCAAGCTCGAAGGCGCGGCCTACTTCCGCTTCTTCACCTGGCTGGTGCTTGGCACGACGGTCCTGTTCATTCCGTTCGCGATGCTCTACCGTCCGCGCACCTACCTGCACGATTGAACGAACCTCCTGCTTTTTCAGATACCGTGTTTCTCGATTCCCACGCGCACCTCGCCAGCCATCGGTTCACGGCCGAGGAAATTCCAGAACTCATCGAACGCGCGAAAGAGGCCGGGGTGGATCGCATCGTCACGCTGGTGACGTCGCTCGATGATCTTGAGCCCAACCTTGAGATCGCGGGACGTTATCCAAACGTTCATGCCTGCATCGGCATTCATCCCTGTGAGGTGCATGAGGCTCCCGATGATGCTGTCTCGAAACTTGCCGCCGTGGTGTCCGATCCTCGGGTCTGCGCGCTTGGGGAAACCGGGCTCGACTACTTTCATCCGGCACCGGTGGGATGGGATGAGGGTCATTTCCGCGAACGGCAGCAGCGGTTCCTCCGCCAGCACTTCGAACTCGCCGCCACCTCTGGCCTCAATGTGGTGATCCACACGCGTGACCGATCGGGCTGCGCCTCGTTCGAGGATGCGCTGGCGATCTACGATGACTTCCGTGGATCCGTGCGTGCGGTGTTCCACTGCTTCATCGGGGCCTGGAAAAACGCGGAGCGCGTGATCGAACGCGGCGGCCTGGTTTCGTTCGGCGGAGTCTCGACATTCAAGACGGCCCACGAGGTGAGGGACACCATCGCGAACTGTCCGGCAGGTTCGTTCATGCTCGAGACCGACTCTCCCTACCTCGCACCCGAGCCCCATCGGGGAAAGCGCAACGAACCCGCATGGACGAGGTTCATAGCGGACCGGATCGCGACGCTGCGGGGCGAGGCGATCCATGAACTCGCAGCCATGACGAACCGCACCGCCGACGCTTTTTTCAGATTCCGCCAAGCTCCTTGAACAAGGCATGCCCCGCGCGGCGTTTCTGTCCGGTGAGGCCCGCCACGTTCGGTCCTTTTCAATCCGCAACCTCCTTGCTATCCCACCGTCATGACACCGATCCGCCTGCTTGCCGTATCAGCCGCCGCGCTTGCGCTTTCCTCCTGCGCCAACAAGAGCCTTGAGGATGGCTATGACACCTCGAACCCCTACGGTGCCCCACAGGTGGGTGCTGGTCAGGGGGCTGCGAATGCTCCCTACCAGCCGGTCAATCCAACCTACGACACACCTGCCGCGTACGAGGAGAACACCTCTCCATCCGCTCCCGCGCCGGACACCGCCCTGGTGGATCCCGCTTTATCGAAACCGGAAAAGCCTGCCGCCCAGGTCCCTTCGTCGCCGCTGCCGCCCGCCAAGCTCCCGGCCAGCGGAACGCTTCATGTCGTGGTGAAGGGTGACACGCTCGGTGGAATCGCCCGCAAGTATGGAACCACCGTCGCGGCGATCAAGCAGGCGAACTCGATGACCAGCGACACCGTCGTGCTCGGCAAGAAGCTGCAGATTCCGGCGCGCTGAACCGCTTCCAACATCGCATTCATCGCGGGCCTCCAGCCGAAAGGTTGCGGGGCCCGAATTGTTTTCGGCTCTTTCGGTTCCGCCGATCGACGGACGGCGTGGGGTTCCTGAAAACGCAGAACAAGGAGTTTGAGCAGGCCGCTGATTGGGGTGAATCCGGATGGTCCCGTTCCAGCCGCTTCCTCCGGCTCAAGATGATCCTGACTCGTCTGCGTTCTCCGTTTCCTCGGCGCCAATCAAGCCATCGTCTCACCATCCTCGCGGATGGAGGTTGTTTTCTTGGCAACATCGCCGGCGTGGCCACCGCGTCACCAGCCATTCAGATTCCTCATCGTGAGGAAACCAAAACCGAGTGATCTAGTACGACGTTTCAAGTAGTTCGACGGAGCCATGGGCGACTGCCGGAGCGATTGTAAACTTTTCCGTAAAATCGACAGGAATCAACTTGACGGATTATCGAACTACTAGTTCCATGGTTTCAACCAACAGGGCACACCCAAATGTCGCGGCCAACTCATCCTTCCAATCTCGAACTCCAGGCACTTTCGGTGCTTTGGCATGAAGGACCTTCGACGGTTGCCGCGATTCTCGACACGCTGCCTGATGGGAAGGATCGGGCCTACACCACGGTGCTGTCCGTGATGCAGAGCCTCGAGCGGAAACGGTTGGTCAAGCGGGTACGTGTCGGTCGTGCCCACGTGTATGAGGCGGCCTACTCTCAGGAAATGATCGTCCGTCGAGCGACGCATGATTTCCTAACAAACGCTTTTGGGGGCCGTCTCGGTGAGGCGATCCTCACACTCCTCTCCGCCGGCATTCTGACGCCGGAAGAGAAAACCAACATCGAACGCGAACTCAAACGACACAAAGCCATGGCTGCAAAAAAAACAGCAAAGAAGGCCCCTGCCAAAAAGGCCGCGGCAAAGAAAGCCCCAGCAAAGAAAGCCGCTGCCAAGAAGGCTCCGGCCAAGAAGGCTGCTGCAGAGAAAGCCCCAGCGAAGAAGGCTCCGGCCAAGAAAGCTGCTGCTAAGAAGGCCCCAGCGAAGAAGGCTCCGGCGAAGAAGGCTGCCAAGAAGGTAGCCAAGAGCGCCAAGAAGGTTGCCAAGAAGGCGGTTGCCAAGAAGGTCGTCGCCAAGAAGGCTCCGGCGAAGAAGGCCCCAGCCAAGAAGGCTCCGGCGAAGAAGGCCGCTGCCAAGAAGGCTCCGGCGAAGAAGGCTGCTGCTGAAAAGGCACCCGCCAAGAAGGCCCCAGCGAAGAAGGCTCCAGCCAAGAAGGCCGCTGCGAAGAAGGCTCCGGCCAAGAAGGCAGCAGCGAAGAAGGCCGCCAAGAAGGCCTGATTCCTCCATCCGCGGGCTGTCCACTCTGCCGAAAGCGGTAGGCCGTTCGCGTCTGCAAGATGATTTGAAAAGGCGGGGAGTCTCCGGGCTCCCCGCCCTTTTTGTGCAGTGATATTTTTTTGGGTTCCATGCTAAAAAAGGGATTGCATCGAATCCGGGTGACTTCTAGCGTCCGGCCTCCCGACGGAACGCGCGGTTAGCTCAGTGGTAGAGCATTACCTTGACACGGTAGGGGTCACAGGTTCGAACCCTGTATCGCGCACCATCTTTTTCACGAACCGATTCAATGAGTGGTGGAGTCTCGGCAGCCGGAGAGTTGTCCGCCCTGTTGCGGTTGATCGATGACGAGACGCCTGCAGTGCGTGACCGGGTGGCGGCCAGATTGGCCGAAACCAGCGGTGACCTCAGCGAGACCATTGCCGAGCTGGGCTGGCGATCCAGTGAACGGGATCGCGCCGTGCTCAGTGCGCTGCTGCATCCGGCCCGCGCGGAAATGCTGCGGCGTGAGTGGATTGTCCCCGGTTCGCTGGGAGATGACTGGGATTCCTTCGAGCATCTCCTGAGGCTGGTCTCCGATTTCCTCCACGATGGAGTCAGCCTGAGGCAGTCCCTGCCGGATGCCCTCGATCTTCTGGCCGAGGAGGCGGAGGAGGGGGGAGCCTCTGGATCCGAGGAGGAACTCTGCGAATTCCTGTTCGCAGGAGGACGCTTCCGGGGCGACCGGGAATCCTACTACGATCCCCGTAATTCGGACCTCGGTTACACCCTGTCGGCGGGAACCTCGAATCCGATCGGTCTCTGTCTGGTGTTCATCCTGATCGCGCGCCGCCTCGACCTTGAGGTTTCAGGGGTTCCCTTTCCGGGGCATTTCCTTTGCCGTTTTCATGTTGAAGGGGAGCCGGTGATCGTGGACTGCTTCGATCATGGCAGACGCCACCCGCTTTCGGTGTTGCTTGCGGAGCATCCTGAGCTTGGGATCCAGCAAAAAAAGGCCTTGAGGACCAGCGCGACACCGGATGCCATCCTTCAGCGGGTGCTGATGAACCTCTCGTCCGCATTTTCCGGACTGGGGCGCGAGGATGATGCCAGGCTCGTCGCCGAGCTGAGGACGACCATCGGATGAGCAAGCTCAGTCTGCCCATCTCCGCTCGATCTCCTTGCTTCGATCTTTCCCGCGCTAAGGACGATCTGGAAGCTTGAGGATGAAGCCGCCCCCCGGAGCCGATGTTGCGGTGGCCGTGGACCATGCCCTTCGGCCCGACGACCGGGTTCGGAGACCGTCGGCCAGCGGCTGGCTTCAACCACTGATTCAAGTTTGGCGAGCCCGGGGAGGGGTTGATGGAACCAACTCGATTCGGAGCTTGCCATGTTGCGGATGGCAGCCAGCATCCTGCCCCGCCATGCTGGGCGGATTGTTTCTCCAGCTAACTTTGGAGCGTCGCGCGTTGTCATGGCTTGGCGTTCCCCAATTGACCACGTGCATGGATACGCCTCCTTTTACCGAACTCGGCCTGACGCCGGAACTACTCGCTGCCATTGAATCGCTCGGATACGAGCGCCCCTCGCCGATCCAGGCGATGTCGATCCCCGTCGCCATGGCGGGTGGAGACCTTCTCGGCCTTTCCCAGACTGGCTCCGGGAAAACCGCTGCTTTCGGCCTGCCGGTGCTGGCCCGCATTGACCTCAAGATCCGCAATCCACAGGCACTGATCGTCTGCCCGACCCGTGAACTCGCGGTTCAGGTTTGCGAGGAAATCCATCGCCTTGGAGCCAAGATGCGCGGATTGAAATCGGTGCCGGTTTACGGCGGTGCGCCGATGGATCGCCAGCTTCGTGCCCTGCATGACGGTGCCCATGTGGTCGTCGGCACCCCGGGCCGCTTGCTCGACCACGTGCGACGCGGGTCCTTCGACACCTCGGAAGTGAAGTTCGTGGTGCTCGACGAGGCCGACCGCATGCTCGATCTCGGTTTCCGTGAGGAGATGGAGGAAATGCTCGCCGCCCTGCCGAAGGAGCGCCAGACGATGTTCTTTTCCGCGACGATGAGCGCCGGAGTGAAGCGCCTGATCGATCACTTCGGACGCGACCCGCAAACGGTTCGCATCGACCAGAAGTCGAAGACCGTTTCAACCATCGACCAGTCCTGCATCGAGGTGCGTGAGCGCTCGAAGGTGGAAGTCATTTCACGACTGCTGGATATCGATCCACCGAAGCTCGCGATCATTTTCTGCAACACCAAGCGTGCCGTCGATGAGTGCACCGAGTCCTTGCTCGCACGTGGCTATCCGGTGGACCGCCTGCATGGCGACATCACCCAACAGATGCGTGAGCGCGTGCTGAAGCGTTTCCGCGAGGGAACGATCGAGGTGCTCGTGGCCACCGACGTGGCGGCCCGTGGACTTGATGTCGAGGACGTCGAGGCGGTGTTCAACTACGACCTTCCACAGGATCCTGAAGACTACGTCCACCGCATCGGCCGCACCGGTCGTGCCGGGCGCAGCGGCAAGGCGATCAGCTTCGTGTTCGGGCGGGAGATCCACCGTCTGGAGATGATCGAGCGCTACACGCGTCATCCGATCCGCCGCGAGCGCGTTCCGACTCAGGAGCAGGTCGAGGGCAAGGTGGCCGACCAGCTTTTCGACAGCGTGAAGGAGCGTCTCACCAGCGAGAAGTTCACCTCGTATCAAAATCACGTGGACCGGCTTCTCGAACAGGGGTTCACGCCGACCGACATCGCCAGCGCCTTGTTCACGATGCTTCGCGAGTCGAATGGTCGCGAGTTCGGCGAGATCATGGAGGACCGCGAGCCGGTGCAGCGTGAGCGTCGTCCCGGACCGCAGGCCCGCGAGGGTCGTCCTGAAGTGCGTGAGCCGCGCGAACCTCGTGGCCCGCGTCCGCCACGTGGCGATGACTCCGACATGGTGCCGCTGTTCCTTTCCCTCGGGAAGATGCATGGCGTCCGCGCCGGTGAGATCGTGGGCATGCT
>JAIXVN010000149.1 GCA_027483005.1 Verrucomicrobiaceae bacterium | reverse complement strand
TCGCAAACTTCGTTGAACTGCATGATCACATCCTCGCAGATGTAGGGCCACAGCCCGGCGTGGCCCTGTCCGAGGGAGTTGTTGTTGGCCCGGCGGACGAGGTTGTATTCGATGATGCCGTTCTTGATGCCCCACGGGATGATGCCGTCGCCGCCCACGTTTTCGACCACGTTCGACGCGATGCGGATGTTCTCGGACGGGTAATAGTCGCCGAGTCCCGCCCAGTACGTGTTCGGGTCCAGCGGCTTGTTGACCCACATGGTCTGCATGAGAATACCCTCGCGGACTACGTTGCGGATGGTGTTACCCTCGATGATGATGTTCTGCCACTTCGATGGCACCGAGAGGTTGGATGCGGTGATCGAGAAAACGATTCCCCCGCTTTCCTTGCCATCGATGTAGTTGTTCATCACCCCGGTGACGTCACGAATGTCACAATCACGCACTTCGATTCCGGACAAGGTGCCAACGCAATCATTGCGGACGAGAATGCCCATCTTCTTTGGCTCCGTCGTGCCATTGTTGGTGATCTCCAGGTTGCGGATCGTCCAGTACTGCACATTCTCCAGCTTGACCGTGCCGCCTGCGATGCCGCCGCCGTGGATCAGCGGTTTCGGGCCATCGCCGTAACGGTCGATCACGATCCGCGCCGACAAGGTACCGGAGCCCTGTGGTTGCAAGCGGCCGGTCCAAGTCGCTCCGGACTTCAGCAACAAGCTGTCGCCGGGCTGGTAAACGATCGAATTCGCTTTGGTCAAAGTCTGCCATGCGGTGGCCGGAGTGAGGCCGTCGGCGGCGTCATTGCCCGAGCCGGCGTCGAGGTGATAAGTGGCCGCATGGGCGGTAGCGATGCCATCGCAAAGAAAGCAGGCGACGAGCAACAGGCGGATGACTTGTGAGGTAGACATGCTTATCAAGGGGATTGGACGGCTGTGAGCTTGAGGAAGACCTTTGCGGGCGGCATAGCGTAGCGAGCTTCACTGGCCTGCATACCCGTTAAAATGCGTGGGTAGGATGGATAGGCTTCCTGATGGCTCCCGACTTGCCTGCGGCTCGGCATTCCCGGGAGCATTAGAGGTGTCTCACTGCGTGATTACATCGAACTCCGCGACCGAGGTCCAATTGCGGTTCTGGACCTCCTGCAGGGCCTCCAGCTTGAAGAAGCGGGCGGTGGTGGGGTTTACGAGGCGTACGGTCTGGGGTTTGTCGGAGTTTTCGAAGGAGCCTTCGGCGATGGAGTTCCATGATTTGCCATCACTGCTGGCATGGATGCGGTAGCGGGCGATGCGGCCGTGGTCGCAGTCCTTGCGAGGCGTGTAGAGGAAACCAGCGACCGTGAGCGGCTGCTTGAGTTCGATGACAAGCGAATGGGGCATCGCGGGTTCGGGCGGGTTCCAGTTCGAATGCCAGTAGGTGTCAGGATTGTTGTCGGCGGCGTTGATGGCCCAGAAATTCTCGTGCTCGGTGGAGGCGCTCATTTTCGGCGTGAGCCGGGCCAGTGTGGACTCGCGGCTGAATGCGGGCAGGTTGCCGTCGAGCGGGATCTCGGTGGTGGGTTTGAAATCCGGGCTGGCGGCGTATTGCAGTAAACTCTGGCGGAGCTGTCGGGCGACCGGGCGCTTGTCGAGATCGCGGTTGAGGTCGAGCGTACAGACTAACAATTTCCCGTTGCCGACCTTGGTTTCATAAACGAGCGCCAGCTTGTGGTTGCGGTCCGGGCGGTCGATGGCCTGGACGATGGGATGATAGCTCTCCGACGTGCCGTTCAGGCGGATGGCGGAGGCTTGGAACAGCAGCTCGAACCACTGCCAGTCGCTGTTGAGATCGGTGGGGAAATCCTTGAGCGCCGGGTGCTTGGGATCGCAGAGCAGACCGAGAGTCTGTTTCTGGTTGGCGAACATGATGGGCGACCAGAACGGCGGAGTCATCGCAGTGCCGTAGGAGCTGTTGAAACCCGAGGGCAGGAGCACGACTTTTCCGCCTTTTTTCAAGGCCTCCTGGGCCGCGCCGTCGAGTTTGTTCACGACGAGCACGCCGGCGGGCGCATCCTTTGGCGCGGCGGCATCCGGATAGATCCAGAAATTCCAGCGGTTGCGCGACTCTCCGCCGCGCACGCCGACTTCAAGTTGGAGTTTGCGGGCTGTCTTGATGTTCGAGAGCGGGAGGGAAACCTTGCCGACCTGCGTGAGTCCGGTGTTCGGTAAACTAACGGCGGGCAAGGTGCCTTGGGCAACTGGCTTCTCACCATCCATCACGCGCCAAGCCAGCGTGGCGTTGGCGAGCGGCGAGGGTCCGTAGTTGGCGAACTCGATCTCGGCGGTGAACAACTCGTTGTTGGTCCAGACGCGCTTCGCCATGCGGGCGAGCGGAACTTGCGGTCCGCAGAATTCATGGAATTTCGCGGCGGTGACAAACGGCTTCGGCTCGAAGAAACTGTTGACCATGCCTACGTAGGCCGCGCCTTGGTCGAACGAGTCCTGAAGGCCTAACAACTGGAAGCCGCCATACTCCGGCGTGCGCAGCGAGCGCTCGATCTCCTCCTTGTAGAGTTCGAGCGAAAGCCTGCCGGTGGCGTTGACGAAATCCGGCACCTGTGCCAGCACGCCCTCCTGTTTGGCGAGATCGCGGAAATGTTCCAAGGTGACCGCCCGCAGCGCGCCGGAGTATTGATCGATTTCCGCCAGGTCCGGATAGACATACCATTGGCCGGTCTCGTGGCTGATCTGCGGGACGGGACGACCGACCATGGTGGCGCGGTAATCGCCCATGGTTTCCGGGGCGTCGCGGTTGATGAACGACTCCATGCGGCGGCGGCCGTTGGCACTGCCGTGGGCGATGGCGTAATCGTCGCCGGGCACCTCGTCCTTGATACCGCTGGCCTCGGGATTGGAAATCGTGGCGTAAAGCCTGCGCGGGTCGGTCTTCTTGCCGTGCTGGGCGAGTTCCTTGAGCAAGTCGATCTGCGGCGTCTTGGCCTCGTTGCCGCCGGACATCAGGACGAACGACGGGTGGTTGCCGTAGGTTTCGAGGATGCGGTCGAACTCCGCGCGCCGCCATTGCAGGCCGGCTGGTGAGTCGGTGGCCACGGACGCCTCGCCATTGGGCAGCTCCGCCTGGATGTAGATGCCGAGTTCATCGGCGGCATCGAAGGCGGCATGCGGCGGGACCCAGGCGTGGCAGCGGAAATGGTTGAGGCCGAAGTCTTTCAACAAGCCGAAAATTTTGAGCCACGTTTGCTTGTCCATCGGCGGGTGGCCGGTGAGAGGAAACTGCGCGTTGTTCGCCTCGCCACGCAGCAGCACCGGTTTGCCGTTGATGGTGAAACGCGTGCCCTCGCCCTTGAACTCTCGGAAACCGAAACGATCCTCGCGGACGGCGCTGCCGACGACGCTCTTGACCTCGACGCCCGCCTGATAGAGCGGGCGCTCGAATTCACTCCAGAGCTTCACCGCGCCGGGCAGCTTCACCGGGATCGCGAGTTTGGTCTCGCCGGGAGCGAGGGTCACCGTGCGGGCCTCGCTGGCGAGCGCATCCTTGCCGCCAGCGGCGCGGATGTTGGCGGTGATGCGGGTTTCCTGCGGCTTGCCGGTGGCATTGGAGAGCGTGAGGCGCATCTCGGCGATGCCGGTGCGGGTGTCGGGGAATACCTGGTTGGTCGTGATGGAAACCAGCGGCGTGGCGCGCAGTTCGATTTTCCCGATCACGCCGTTGTAGATCGTGCAGGACTGCTCGTGATAGGCGTGGGTGTTGCAGCCGAGGTCGTGGAGCTGGCGGTTGTCGATGCGCAGCGTGAGCTTGTGTTTGCCGGGCGCGACGGGGCCGAAGACATGGTGGTGGGGCGCGCTGAGCGTATCGATGACAGCTGAGGATTTGTCGTCGAGCCACGCTTCCGAGACCCAGCAGACCCGTTCGAGGAAAAGCCCGACGGATTTTCCCGACCAGGATTCCGGGATGTCCACGGTCGTCTGGTACCAGGCATTGCCGCGGTAGTCGTAGCGGAACATCGGATGCCAGACCGGCTGATCGGTGAAATCACCTCCCCATATCTGCTGGCGGATGGCCGTCATCGGAGTGCCGAGCTTGTTGGTGGTGATGGTGCCGGGCAGTTGGATCGAGCCGCCGAGGTCCTTGCGAAACCAACCCTCCCCTGCCCCGGCGTCTTTCGAGTCCAGCTCTATTTTCCACTCACCGTCTAGGGGTATCGTCGGTTGATCTGCCAGAGAGGAGGTCAATACCAGGC
Source organism: Verrucomicrobiaceae bacterium (assembly GCA_027483005.1). Classification (GTDB taxonomy): domain Bacteria; phylum Verrucomicrobiota; class Verrucomicrobiia; order Verrucomicrobiales; family Akkermansiaceae; genus Luteolibacter. The sequence continues at coordinate 5,289 of JAIXVN010000149.1, read as the reverse complement.
CAGAAACCATCAGCACCCATCGAAACAATTTCATGCTACTAAACTTCATTGGACCAAGGCGGCAGGGGTTCCTTCCACCGTCAACTCGACCACCACAAAAGGGCCGCCGGATTGAACTGAAACGGGACCGACAAGCCATTCACGATCACCCGCCTTGACCTCGATCTTCGTCTCAGGCTTTGACAGCAATGCTGCGCCTGCCAGACGGTTTTTCAAGGCAGGCATCGTGATCGGAGCGGTGGCAGCGGCGTTGCGGATGATCAGATAGACCTTGCCCTCACGGCAGGTGATGTAACCCCACGCAGGAGCCTCCTTGAACGGGCTTGGAGAAACGCCCTCGAAGGCAGCTCGGTTCGGATTCACCCAGGCACCGATCTTCTGCAGGTAGTCGGCGGCCATCGGGTGGAACTTGCCACTCGGATCCGGGCCGACGTTGAGCAGGTAGTTGCCGCCGAGCGAGGCGATGCGGGCCAGCGTTTCGATGTAGTGCTCCGGGTTCTTGACCAAGTCTGCCGTGTAATTGCGCGGGTTGTAGCCCCAGAACGCCCCCATGTTCCAACAGTACTCCCAACGACCGCCGGGAGGAGTGGATGGAATCTCGTTTTCGTACGTGTTGAAGTCCGCCAGCTTGAGGCCGAGGCGATTGTTGACGACCACGTCCGGGATGATGCTGCGGATCATTTTTTCCGACTCGCGGGCGTCGTCGTCGGTCCATTTTCCCATCATGTGCCAGGTGCCGTCGAACCAGAGAATGTCTGGCTTGTACCACTCCGCGAGTTCCTTGATCTGGGCTTTGGCGAGCCCGGCGATCTGTTTGTCAGTGGCATATGGCTCCGGGCCAAGCGTGCGGTAGTCGAAGCCTCCGGCGACAGCCTTTTCATCCGCGTCATCGAAGCCCTTGGGAGAACCTCGGAACTCCAGTGGCGAGTAGTAGATGCCGAAGAGCAAACCGTATTTTTCACACGCTTGCTTGAGCGCGGCGAGGGGATCAGGTCCCTTGTAGGCTCCGCTGGCGAAGAGGTTGTAGTTGCTGGCCTTGGTCGGATAGATCGCGAAGCCGTCGTGATGCTTCGCGGTGATGACGATGTAGCGCATACCAGCATCCCTGGCGGTACGCACCCAGGCTTCGGCATCGAAGTCCCCGGGGTTCCATTCTGCAGCGGTTTTCGCGTATTCCGCAAAAGGAATGCGGGCGTTTTCCTGGATCCACTCGGCGCTCCACAGGTCATTCCCCTTGTAAGTGCCGCCATAAACCGAATAGACGCCCCAATGAAGAAAGAGTCCGAACTTTGCTTCGTTCCATCTCTTCAGCGCTGCGACACGACCTAGTGTTTCCGAGACGGCGGGGTTGGTTTTCGCGTTGTCCGGGACCGGAGCAGCGGCGGGGTTGGCGGAGGCGAGTTGAAAATGAACGGAAAGTGCCAGCGCGGATGAGAGCCAGATTGGTTTATGATGATGCCGCATGGCGGAAGGATGGATCTAGGGTGATGGATGGGGTGGCGCGCGGAAACCCAGTACCGCACACCACCCCAAGTGATCCGGGCGTCCCCGGAATTAAGGGGGAATGTAGTCGTCTGAAGCGCCTTGCCTACCCGTCAAAATATGCGGGTTGTGGAACGCGCTCACCCTTTTCGCAGCTTCGCCACCGCCTCGGAGCGGGAATGGACCTGGAGTTTTCCGTAAATGTTCCGGATGTGGAAATTCACGGTGTAAACGCTGAGGTCCAGACGATCCGCGATCTGCTTGTAGAGAAAGCCTTCCAGCACCAAATCCAGCACCGCCTGTTCCCGCTCGGTGAGGCTCACCTCGGATTGCGCAAGCACGGGAGCGGGAGCCGGACTGCTGAACGTTTGAACCACCATGCGGGCGATCCGGGCCGACATGGGTGACCCTCCAGCAGCCACTTCGCGGATCGCGGCGACCAGTTCCCTGCCTCGCACGGGTTTGTGCAGATAACCGCAGGCACCGGATTTCAGGGAATTGAATATCGCCTCGGTGTTGTCAAAGACGGTGAGCATGACAACGAGCACACCTGGGATGAGCTCCGTGAGGTGTCGTACGCATTCCACCCCACTCATCCCCGGCAGATTGATGTCCATAAGAACGACGTTCGGCCGCAGGGCAGGCAGTTCCTTGATTGCCTGTTCAGCGTTGGCGCACATGGCAACACAGGTGATGCCTTGAACTCCGGTGAGAGCCTTGCCCAGGGATTCGCGCAATCCACCCTGGTCTTCAACTAGCGCGACGCGGATGGGTTTCGTGGCGGAATGCGGCTGGGAATTCATGAGGGTAAATATCGGTATTCGTGAAGTCTGTCAGCTTTTGACTGGGACAGCCACCCGGACGATGGTTCCGGTCCCGGATTCCGGATTGAGAATCTCGCAACGGCCACCGATCTCCGCCGCACGCTTTTTCATGTTCTGCAAGCCGTTGCCTGGTCGAATTTCATCTGGTCCGGGCAAGCCGCTTCCGTCATCGGCTATTTCAAGACTAATGGCCTGCTGCGAAATGACGATACAGATCGTGACAAGCGTTGCACCGGCATGCCCAACCACGTTGTGCAAGGCCTCCTTGACGATCATCAGCAGGTGATGGCGCAGCCTGGCGGAAAGATGTATTTCCGGCATCGACTCCGTGCTGGTGAAGTGACAGCGGATTCCAACCATTCCCAGGTAGTCCTCCGCATAGCCGTGCACGTAGCGGGCGAATTCCTCCAAGGTGTCGTTTCCCGGATCCACCGCCCAGACGACGGTATCGAGTTCCTTGGCAGTCGCGTGGGAGACATGAAAAATCCGGTCGAGCTGAACACGCATCTCCTCGGGGTCGCCCATGCACTGCTCGACCTGCTCGGTGAGGAGGCCGATTTGTGCGAGGTTGGCTCCTATGTTGTCATGAAGATCCTGGGCGATGCGCGAGCGGTCCTGCTGCAGCGCGTGCTCGCGTTCGAGACGAAGACTCGCGAGGTAACGCCAAGCGCCGAACATCAAGCTGCCAATGGCCAGACAAACCAGCAACCAGAACCATGGCTGTTGCCAGATCGGCAGCTGGATACTCATCTCCACCCGTTGCGAGGAGCCTGCCTTCCGATCACTCAAGGCGATCCGCCACACATTCTCACCCGCATACGCAATTTTCTCCACCCTGCAACCCGTTGCGGACTTCAGGACGGGGGGTAAGCGGCTGTAAACAAACAGATCGCCATCCCTAGCTCCGGCGTCTGACAGTTCGATCTCCATCCCTCCTTGAAGACTCGTCACCTTCTGGATCTCCGCAGCACCGCAGTAAATATGAAGATTCGAACCGATGAGGACCGGTCGGTCGGGCGTCTGGTCAAGGTCGGTGAACCGGAGATGCTGGGAGGCGGACGGAGCGAGTGAGGGAGTGGTCCACGAGCCTTTGGCGACTCCGAGGAAACGATCGTCCCAAAACGACCACACGGCATAACGCCGATCAGGCAGCAGCCCCGCTTCATGAAAATCAAGGGTCACGGTGCGCTCCGTCGTGCCGGGATTCCAGAGCAGCGCGACTGCCATGCGGCCCCAATCACGCTCGACATGCCCAACCAACCGGGGGAATTCGCGACCGGTGCAGAGATCCAGCACTTCGGTGCGCTCTTGTGCCGGAGGGGTCATGGTTTCCACATTGCGGAGCAGCGGCTTGAATCCATCCAGATACCAGGGATCCGAGGTGATCGCGTTGCCGCAAGACAAGCCCACCATGCTGGCCCAGGTCCGCACGACGGGCCAGCCGCCAGCGATGGAGCTGATGTTTTCAAGATCGGTGCCAAGGAAATAGGCATCGGCATCCACCGATCCCCAGCGACCCTGGATATGGAAACCGCGCAGCAAGTCATCGAAGACCGGGCGAAGCGACTCACGTCTCGACTCCACGCCGATCCGGTGGGCGTCCACATAACCCAACGCGGCGCGGTTGGGTTTGAGGTCGTTGTTGAGCAAGTAGGTGTCCTCTCCCACCGCCTTGCGGATTGTAGCGAATCCATCGCGTATGACCTCGAACGAAGTCCGGTGCCCGTCTCCCGGCGCGTATTGGGTGATCTTCTGCGTGTTGAGTTTGAAATAGGAATATCCCTTCTTGACCAGTTCCCGCGCGTGGTTCGCGGATTGCTCCCACGGAGTGAAATTTCCCTGAGGATTGAGTGATTCCAATAACAAACCCGGCCGTGCGCCGGTGGATGCAATCTGCTTCGCATAAAACTCTAGCCCCTCGGGAAACCGTTCGTTGGACTCCTTCTCACCGCTGGGATCCTCATAGCCGCCATCGATCTGGATAACGGCTGGCCGAAGCCGATCCGGAACGCGCCGTGTCGCATCCACCACCGCCTGCACATCCTTTCCGGACACCTGCCCGCCGAGAAACTGCCAGCTGTTCCAGCCCGAAACGGATCCTTGTTTGACACGGGCTCCATGGGTGGCGGCCACCCACTTCGTCCAGCGAGACAGAGCCATGCTCGGCGGTTCCAGCATGAGCGCCACTTGCTGGCCCCAGCGCGTTTCTCCGGGATCGACACTCACCCGGCTCATGTCCGATGAGTAGCTGAACGCGACGCGACCCGGCTGAGTCATCGCGATGGAGGCATTCACGTAGGCGACCGGCGAACCCACCGGGCCGAACAGGAATCCCACGCCATCCCGGCGGTAGAAGCCACCCTGTTCAAACACGCCCACTGGCTGGCTGGCTTGTTCCAGCGCCATGACCGGCTGAACGGTCTGCACGCTGTCATTCAGCGCGGTGATCCACCAATCGGATGGCTTTCCCTCCACCAAGAACTCCGTCCGCATCGGTGTGATTGAAACCAGTTGGACCGGTTGCTTGCCGCGGTTCGAGATGCCGCACTGCATCAACACGATCGGCACGCCGGGAATTTTCCCAAGCCGATATACCAGGCTGATTTCCTGCCCGGAAAAATAAATTGTCCGCGTAGTGATCGAGGCGGCCCCTTGCGGGGTCATTTCCGTTTCAACCGCTGCGGTGGTGAAGATCAAACCACCTGCACTGGCATTCAGATCGCATTCCTGGCCGCCCACAACCACTCTGGCAGAGTACGTGCCCCGCCATCCGGCGAAACCTTCGGATTCCAGAGCAAGAGGCTGTTCTCCGGGTAAAAAGCCCGCCGAAAACTGGTCGGCAAACCCAAGGGCTGGTAGAAGCTGGACAAGAATGCTGATCCCGGCCACCCACCATCGGCCTGCCGGTCCAGTTGTCTTCATGGTAGAGCATTGGCACATGGCATCCGGCACGTCGAGTGGGATCTACAGGGACCGTTGGAGT
>JAIXVN010000623.1 GCA_027483005.1 Verrucomicrobiaceae bacterium | reverse complement strand
TTTGACCATTCAATGCGCCAGCCGCCGGAGCATTTCCAAAGGCATCTCCCGTTGCCTTCCAGTCGCCGAAGCGTTCGCCCTCGAATCCATCCACCACGAGATCCTCCCCGGCGGACAGCGCCCCTGTCAAAAGCGGCGAGGCGGCGAGGAACAGGCTGGGGATGGAAGGTGACATGCTCCATCTCCCTACCAGCCGCATCTTGAGGTGCTTTCAGCACCAGGTTCCACAACACAAAAAACGCCCGGAGTTTCCTCCGGGCGTTCTTGAAAAATCGGACCTGGGACCGATCAGCGCGAGTAAAGCTCGACGATGAGCTGCTCGTTGACCTGCGGGTCGATGTCGGAGCGTTCTGGAACGCGGGCGACGACGCCTTCAAGCTTGTCGCGATCAACCGTGAGCCAATCGACAAGTGGAACCGACTGGGTCAGGTCCATCATGCGGAGGGCGAACTGCTGGGAGGACGGCTTGGCACCGACCTTGATCACGTCGCCCGGCTTCACCTGGAAGGAGGCGATGTCCACCGTGCGGCCGTTCACGAGGATGTGGCCGTGGTTGACGAGCTGACGGGCAGCCTGGCGGGTGTTGCCGTAGCCGAGGCGGAAGCAAACGTTGTCGAGGCGGAGTTCCAGGATCTGGAGAAGAATGGTGCCGGTCACACCACGACGGCGGGCGGCTTCTTCATAGTACTTGCGGAACTGGCTTTCGAGGACGCCGTATTGGAAACGGAGCTTCTGCTTCTCGCCAAGGGCGACGGAGTATTCGCTCTTCTTCTTGCGGCCTGCACGGATGCCATGCTGGCCCGGCGGGAAGTTGCGGCGCTCGAGGGATTTGGAAGGACCGAAGAGAGCCACGCCGAAGCGGCGGCTGATCTTGGTGCGGGGACCGGTGTAACGTGCCATGATCGTTTAAAGGTAGGAATTGATTACACGCGGCGAGCCTTCTTGGGGCGGCAACCGTTGTGCGGGATCGGGGTGACATCCTTGATCGCGCTGATTTCAAGGCCAAGGCCCTGAACGGCACGGACGGCGGCCTCACGTCCGGAGCCGGGGCCTTTGACGCGGACTTCGACTTCCTTCAAGCCGTGGCCCATCGCCTGACGACATGCGTCCTGCGATACCACCTGCGCGGCGTAGGCCGTGCTCTTGCGGGAACCCTTGAAGCCCATCTTGCCGGCGCTCGACCAGCCGATCGAGTTGCCATTGGCGTCGGTGACGCTGACAAGGGTGTTGTTGAAGGTGGCAGTGACATGAACGATCCCGCGGGTAACGTTCTTGGAGCCCTTGGCCTTGTGAATCTTGATTTCCTCTTCGCCACCGGCGATTTCGGCAAAGATGTCGCGCTTCTGCTCCTTCTTGGGAGCTTCGGCAGCCACTTCAGGGGCGGCGGCAGCGGCAGGAGCCGGAGCGGCGGCCGCAGGAGCGGGAGTTTCGATGGGGGCAGCCGTTTCCTGAGCCGTGATTTCTTCGTCAGACATGTTCGTAAGGTGCTACTGGTTACTTCTTGACGCCCACGGTCTTCTTCTTGCCCTTGCGGGTGCGGGCGTTGGTGCGGGTGCGCTGGCCACGAACGGGCAAGCCGCGCTTGTGACGGATGCCGCGGTAGCAGTTGATGGAGGTGAGGCGCTTGAGCTGCGACTGCTTCTCACGACGGAGGTCACCCTCGATGAGGACTCCCTCGGCCTGGATCACCTGGGCGATCTTGACGAGCTGCTCTTCGGTCAGCTGACCGGTGCGGATGTTGGGGTCGATGCCTGCGTGGTCGAGGACCTTCGCTGCAGTCGACCTGCCGATACCAAACATGTAGGGAAGAGACGCTTCGATGCGCTTCTCGTTTGGAATTTCGATGCCTAGGATGCGTGCCATTGGTGCGGTATTTTTCGCGTGTACCCGCTAGTCCGGAATTGTCCGAATTCGCCGCGGGGCGCGTGGTTTAGCAGACCGCACCTTACTGGCAAGAGGGAAATCGCAAATAATCACGACATTTGCCATGCGCGGATCGCCCCCTGTTCCGTCGGGAATCCGGTTTCAACCTGAGGAGCTGCCGCCAACCGCATTCTTTGAGGAATCTGCACCGATCACGACTCGACAAAACAGGTCGGGCACCTAGCGTCGCTTTGGTTTTGCAATTGTACCCATGGAATCTCCGATCGACCCCGCCTATCAGCTGCCGCCCGACGATGTTGCCGCCATCGACGAACTTGGAAAAACCTACAAGGCATTCCGCGAGGAGCTTGGCAAAGTGATCGTCGGCCAGGAGCAGGTCATCGAGTTGCTCGCCATTTCGCTCTTCGCCAAGGGACATGCGCTCCTGATGGGGGTTCCTGGGCTCGCCAAGACCCTCTTGGTTTCCTCCGTGGCCCGGACCTTCGACCTTTCCTTCAACCGGATCCAGTTCACGCCGGACCTGATGCCAGCCGACATCACCGGCACCGACATCATCCAGGAAAGCGGCGTCGGCGGAAAGCGCGAGTTCGAGTTCATCAAGGGCCCTGTGTTCGCCAACATCGTCCTCGCCGACGAAATCAACCGCGCCCCGGCCAAGACCCAATCCGCCATGCTTGAGGCCATGCAGGAAAACAAGGTCACCGTGCTCGGCCAGACCTACACCCTCCAGCCGCCGTTTTTCGTCCTCGCGACGCAGAACCCGATCGAGCAGGAAGGCACCTATCCCCTCCCCGAAGCCCAGCTCGACCGCTTCATGTTCCTCATCGAGGTCGGCTATCC
>JAIXVN010000001.1 GCA_027483005.1 Verrucomicrobiaceae bacterium | reverse complement strand
GGGAATCGAGCGAATCAAACCCCACCGTGCGGAGCATTTCATCGCGCTCGCCGTTCACGGGTCCAAGGTGACGGCTCAGGAAATCAATACGGGCAGACATGTCAAAAGAGGCTGATTAAAGGGAGAAGGCGCACTGATCGAGCGCGCCTTCAAGGATGGTCAGGAATCAAATGAGGCAAGGGTCAACCAATCTGGGCCGAGTAGGCGGCGGCATCGAGCAGGTCTTCCACGTCCGCAGCGTTCTTCACGCGGAGCTTGAAGATCCAACCGCGGCCATAGGGATCGGTGTTGACGAGGGCCGGATCGGTTTCGACGTCGAGATTGACCTCGACCACCTCGCCACCGATCGGTGCGTAGATGTCGCTGGCGGCCTTCACGGACTCAACCACGGCGGTCGGATCACCTGCATCGACTGTGCGGCCCACGAGCGGCAGTTCGACGAACACCACGTCGGTGAGTTCTTCCTGGGCGTGATCGGAAATGCCCACGGTGGCAATGTCGCCTTCAAGGCGGACCCACTCATGGGAGGAATTGTAACGGAGGTCGGATGGAACATTCATGGTCGAAAGAACGGAACGCGGCGATGTCAGGCTTTTGCTGTTGGCTTGTAAAATGGTTTCTTCACGACTTTCGCCGGGTTGAGCCGGCCCCGTACGTCGATGCGAACTTCGGTGCCGAGTTTCGTCCAGGCGATGGGAAGATAAGCCAGTCCGATGCCGATGCCAAGGCTCGGGGAAAGCACTCCGCTGGAGAGTTCACCGATCACCTTGCCCTCGGGGGAAAGAACCGGATAGTGGGCGCGCGGAGGGGCCCCCTTGTCGGTGTAGGCGAGCGCGACGAGACGGACCTCAGTGCCTTCTGCCTTCTGTTTCGCGAGTGTTTCGCGTCCCACGAAGTCACCCTTTTCGAGATCCACGAAAAACCCGAGCCCGGCCTCGATCGGCGTGCGGGTCGGGGAAAGGTCGTTGCCGTTGAGGGGATAGCACATCTCGAGACGAAGGCTGTCGCGCGAGCCAAGACCACAGGGCTTGGCTCCGTGTTGGACGAAGCGCTTCAACCACTCGCCGCCTTCTGAAGCGGCCGAGAAAAACTCGAAGCCGTCCTCGCCAGTGTAGCCGGTGCGACAGACCACACAGCCGGTCGAGGTGAAGGCGATGCCATTGCGCGGCGGAAGCGGTTCACCCGGGCAAGCGGCGGCATAAACGGCCGGTGAGTCAGGCCCCTGGATCGCCATTCCTGCCCAGGCCTCGCTTTCGTTCCGAAGCTCGACTCCAGCAATGAGGTGCTTCGACATCCACGCGTAGTCCTCGTCGATCATCGAGGCATTCACCACGAGGAAAAAGTCTGCCTCGCCGGAGCGATAGGCGATCAGGTCGTCGATCACCCCACCGTTTTCATTCAGCAAAAACGTGTATTGCCCCTCGCCGATACCGAGCTTGGCCACGTCGTTGGCGAGCATCCGATTGAGCCACTCCAGCGATCCCGGGCCACTGACCAGAAATTGGCCCATGTGGGAGATGTCGAAGATCCCGACAGCCCCACGAACGGCCGCGTGCTCATCGAGAATCGACGTGTATTGCACCGGCATGTACCAGCCGGCAAAGGGGACCAAGCGCGCACCCAGTTCAACATGGGCGGCTTCCAACGGGCTACGCTTCAACAAATCAGACACAGACCGAAAGTGTGTGGCGGGCCGCGTCTTGTCAACCGGGCGACCCTTGAGCGATTCAGATTGTCTGAACTCGTGACCGGGGCCCACATTTTCAAACAAAAGCGGCGGAAGATTTCCCCTCCGCCGTTGGGCAAATCATCGGGATCACCCCCCGGTGCGAGGCGGACGCTTTTTCTTCGTCTCACTGACATCGATGACGGGGCCCTTGCCATCGGCCTGCATGCGTTTCATACGCTCCATTTCCTGCTGCTTTTCCGCCATGCGTTCCATGAAGGATTTCTTTCCGGGGACAAGCTTGCGCTCCTTGAGTTCAGGTTCCGGCATCTTGTTGGTCAGCCAGGTCTGGACGATCGAGAAGATGTTCGTCGTGGTCCAATACAGCGCGAGGGCCGAGGCGAAGCTGTAGCAGAAGAAGAAGAACATGAACGGCATGAACATCATGATCCGCTGCTGGGTCTTGTCGCCGGTCTTCGGGGTCATCGCCATCTGGATGAAGCTGGTGATGGCCATGATGATCGGGAGGATGTTGATGGGGATCCCACCAATCACCCATCGGGTGTCCGGTTGTGAAAGGTCGTTGACCCAGAGAAACTCCTGATGCCGCAGTTCCACCGCGTATTGGAGCATGCGGTAGAACCCGAAGAAGATCGGAAGCTGGATGAGCATCGGCAGACAGCCGCCGATGGGATTCACGCCGTACGTCTTGTACAGCTTCATCATCTCCTGGTTCATGCGGTTCGGATCGTCCCCGTACTTTTCCTTCAACTTCGCCATCTCCGGCTGGAGCTTGCTCATCCGCTTCATCGAGCGGGTGGACTTCGCATAAAGCGGCCAGATCGCGGTGCGGACGATGATCGTCAGGAAGATGATTGCCAGGCCCCAGGCCCATTGATTGCCAAGTCCGCTGAAGGCCTTGTGGAGCCAGTTGAGCAACTTGTTGAGCGGGCTGGCAGCGAGGCTGAAGTAGCCGTAGTTCATCACCTCGCTCCAGTGATTGCCCATGCCGGAGAGCAGGGTGTTGTCGCAGGGCCCCATGAAGACCTGGTAGGTGAAGGCCTTTGACTCCTTGGTGGCGAGGGTGAAGGCTGGAAGGCCGAAACCAGCGTTGACCGACTTCACCGTGGCCTGGCCGGGTGTGATGGAAACATCGCCGGGCTTGGCCCAGAGTTTTCCGGCTTGAGGCTCCCTTGGCCGAAGAACGGTGGCAAAGAATTGGTTGGCGACTCCGCCGAACTCGAGTTTTTCAGAGTCCTTCGTGATGATCGATTTGTCAGAGCTAAAGAAGCCGCCCTTGAACTGGCCCACATCCTGGAAATGCATGCTGCCTGAATCACGATAGAGGAAGGTCGTCTGCTGGGCCCACTCCTTCTGGTAAAGCGGTGAGGCTTCACCCAGGTAGAGGCTGTAGGCATCGAGCGAGATCGGGCCGGCGGCGGCGTTTTCCAGTTCCAGTGAGAAATCGAGAAGATAAGGCGAGCCTGTTTTGCCATCTTCAATGATCGAGAAGGTCTT
>JAIXVN010000237.1 GCA_027483005.1 Verrucomicrobiaceae bacterium | reverse complement strand
TGCAAGGCGGCGAACTGCGGGCCGGTCAAACCACTGGCCTCATAAGCATCCAGCAAGGACTCTCGCTGCTCGCGGGTGAAGCGCATCCGCCCAAGGCGGTCCTGCCGGATCAACGATTCGTTCATAGCGGTCATAGTTCCGGGGACTATGGCATCTACGAAGTAGCCGGTGCAACGACAGTGCAGAGGTGCTACAGACCACGCTTACACTGGAACACTTCGCGGGCCTCCCTGACCGGGTGTGAAAAAGGCCTTGCGAAGCCCGGCCGGCCCGAACATTGTTGAAGCGCGCTGCAGGAGGAACGGTGTTTCACCATTAAATGCTCTCTTCCGAAGGTGCACCATGCCTAAGTCTTTATCAGAAGACGCTCGGCCCAAAGGTGGAACGGTGACCTTCTAAATGTTGCTCTCTCCTTAGGACAACCGGGCGTCTTTTGCTTTGCCGTATTTCAGCCAATCGTAGATGCGGATCACTCGTTTGAGGTTGGTCTTGTCGCCTTGCTTGCCGGTGTGGATCGTGTCAGGGCAGTTCGTGAGGTAGTCCCTCAGAAACTGCTCCAACTGTGGGAGGCTACCTTCGATGTCCTTCACTCGCGGAAAGAGCTCGAACCACTTTTCCTTGGTAGTCGCCCGCCGCTCTAGTTCTTCCATTGACCCGATGGGATTGATGATCCGCTGTCTTTTGATGTAGGTGTTCAGGAGTTCTTCAAGGGAGGTCTTGCACTCCTTGAGGAGTTCTTCGGGAGGGTTAGCCTTGAATTGGTCCTGATAAGCCCTAACGTATTTGTGGATCGGCAAACTGTGTGAGTGATTCACCTGGAGCTTGGCGAGGGCTCCTTCCACGAGGGACTTGAGATCGAAGTCTCCGTTGTCGAACACGACATCGCAGAACAGTTCCGAAGCATCGGGGATACGGTGTCCGCGCTCAGCTCCCCGGGGTAGTGCGATCACTCCAACTCCGGCAAGGACACCGACCTGCTCCAGCCCCTCGTCGTCCTCGATGTCCCGGATCTGGAACCGCTCGACCGGCTCGTTGGTGGTGACCAGTTTGTAGATGTCCCGCTTGAGCTGGCGCAGGAGCTTCGGGTTGTATTGGTACTTTTGGGCGAGCAGTTCGGAGTAGAGTGGGAGAAAATCATTGAGCGTGATCTTCGTCATCTTGATGGAGCGTGTGCCACCCTTGAAGCTCACTGAGTGTTCGGAAACTGCCGTGAGGTGATCGGGAGTGTCCGAATACTCGACGAAGATCATCTGCTGCTTGAGGACCTGAAGGTTCTGTTCACTGAGACAGTCGATGATCGCCGAGAGGATCGACTGGATGTTCGGGTCCGACAGGCTGTAGCCGATGAAGATGATCGGATGTTCGACGAAGACCGTGAGCAACTTTGCCGCAAGGTAGGCATTGCGTCGGTCGAAATCTTGATAGTCGCTCTCGGTGATCACGATGCTCCCGGGGTGAGTACAGCAGCCGTGGATCTTATAGATCTCGCTGACACCTTGGGTGCCTCCGAACAGAAGCTGCTCCTGGCCGACAAAGGTTGTGTAGCCTTTGAAGACCTCCTCCGGGAGCATATCGTAGTTTGTGGTGATTACGCCTGCGACGCTCCTTTTCGCCACGTTCACCAGACACGCGAGCTCGTCTTGAAGATGGGCGTCCTCGGACACTTTCTTGGCCCGGCGGAAGTAAGCGGCCAATTCCAATTTGAACGGTGAAGCCCCTCCCTTGACCGTTTCCTGATGCTCGGATCGTTGTTTCTCAAAGTCCGGGGAGGTCAGCCACAGCGCGTTGAACTCGGACTCGATGAGCGTCGATACGGCGGGCCAGTTCTTCCCTCCCACCTTGTGGACGAACACTTCGAGCGCGAGCGGATTGTCCGGGTGAATCTTGGACGCGAAGTGACGCAAGAGTTCCTCCCAGTTCGGCAGCTTCATGTAGCGCCGCGAGATGCCCGATCCGATGAACAGGAAGGGCAGGTGCTTCAATGACGAGAACAGCTCCCGGTACGGATGTTTGGGCTTCACGGTGGACATGGCTTGAGTGACTTGGAATCAGGCTTTCCCGGTGACTTCCTCGGTCTGTGCGCGGGAGTCGAAGAACTCCCAGGCCAGGCGGTAGTCCTCTTCCCGGTTGGCGAGGGCGAAGGGGGCGGTGTAGTGGCGTTGGACTTGGCGGGGGCCGCCGGGGAGGGTGTCGTCGGTGACGGTGGTGGTGGCGACGGAGCCTTCGGGGAGGTGGCCGGATTCCTGGAGCTGGCGGAGTTCTTCCCAGCCTTGGATCGGGCGGGTGGTGCCGTCGGGGAGGGTGAGGGTGATCTCGGGGTCTTTCTTGCCGCGCTTGCGGGGGAGGCCGACGCCGACGAGGCCCTTGCTGTTGGTGAAGACGATGCGGCCGTGGTGGTCATACCAGGTGTCGCGCTCGTATTGCTGCATCACCGGGAACTGGACGCGGTAGATGAGCTGCAGCTCATCCAGGGTGAGGCCGAGTTCCCGCGCCACCAGCACGTCGATCTCCACCAGCGCCATGCGCCGGGCGTAGTCGCTGCGCAAGGCGCAGTGCCGCTGCCAGGCGGGCGTGAGGTCGCGGAAGAAGTCCTGCGGCAGGCGCGGGTTGTCCGGCTGGCTCCAGCTCTCCTCCCGGAACGCGGGATCGAACAGCTCCTCCCACAAGGGCGCGTAGTGCGTGGTCAGGCAGTTGAGGGCGAGGGTGCGGAGGGCGAGTGCGGCAGTAGGCTCTATATGTGCCAGAGTTGTCCAAGTGGTATGAAGATTCGTTCGTCCTGATGATTTGATGTAGAAATCCGCCACTATACTGGTTGTGACTGCCGTTGCGGCCAGTAGGTGTGTGCTATCCCGAAACGCATTCGATTGAACCCCGTGAATATGAGCAACGTGTCTGGGGAAGATGATCGGGACGAGAGTGCGTTCGTTTGGTGGAGGCAGCATTGCCCTGAAACCCAGTCTAAAAAATTCCGTCACAGGTTTAGCCATGGGTTGCCCTTCTTCAATCCAGGTTACCCGAGGCAATCGACGCAGGTATTCCTCACGATCGGCCATCGGTCGGTAGTTGGTGCGCGGCAGGTAGTCATCGGGCAGGGAGCCGAGATCGAGCGGAGTGTAATGGCCGTTCGCTGAACAAATAACGTGCGGGGTTTTGTTGAAAGGATTGGCGACGTAGAAGTGGGGGCCCGAGAGAATCCATTCCCCTGGCATGTTCGGGAAGGGAGCAGTGCGGTCAGCGTTGCGGCGGATGGTCCCTTCGTGCTGTTGCATCGTTTCGTGCCACATCTCAGTGGAAGTGTAGGCATCGCCGATGTCGCCAAGGCGACGCGGAAAGGCGGCGAGCTTCTCCAAGACAGAAGCGAGTTTCCTCGCATGAAGGGCCGGCAAGCGGGCTTGCAATGGCAAAGTGCCGGGAGCGTCGTAGAGCTTTGCGAAAACGGCAAGTTGTTCCGGGCCAATTCTTACGACACGGTCTGCGTGTCCCGTGGTGTTCCATTTGCCTTCAGCATCCTTGTAGCCGCCGATTATTCCGGATCCGTCGTGATTGAAACTCGCACCCACAGTGGCGGGTGAAAAAAGGTTCGCGAGCAGATCAAAGGAGGGCTGATCATATTGAGCACCGTAAATGTTAACGCTGTATTTCGTGCAGTGATGCACTTCGGCAAAAAGCTGGAGTTCATTCACAAACTGGAAGTGAGCACGTAGTCTCCGATAGAGAACTTCGCGCAAGCTGCCGCCCTTCGGGTCATCGTAAGGACCTTCGGGGTGAAGGAAACCAGCGACACCCGAATTGCTATTGAGCCTCCACCCCTGCGGTAGGAAGCACTTGTAGAGATTGGTCTGCATCCCTTTGAGCAGTGGATAATTCTGCGTGGCGTTGAGGAAGTTCTGGGTGGCCTCAGACTCCTCCAGTTCATCGGTCCAAGCCTCCTGCAAGCCGGGGAAGCGGGCGAAGGCGTCGGCACGGAGCTTGGAGATTTCGGTGGCGTTGAGCTTGCGGATGGCAAAGAGCGGGTTCACCTCGCCGAGGATACCGGCTTCGTTCCACTCGATCTTGAGCCACGGTGGATTCCCGAGCACGAGGTCGAAGCCACCGCGTGAGGCGAAGACATCGGCGAAGGCGAGTTCCCAGTGGAAGAAACGCAGGCGGAGAGCTGCGGCCTCGACGGTGGCGATGCGCGGGAAGTGTTGGCGCAGGCGGCTGATGCGGAGTTGGCCGTATTTGTCGTGGAGGCGCGGTTGCTGGCTGGGGGCATCGAGCAGCATGGGCTGGCTGCCGGGCGCGTCGAGCAGGTGGGGCTGATGTTTCTCGCCCGACACGATCCCCACGTTCTCGGACTCTGCTTCAAACTCCGTCTGGATGTCTTTGGGTAGCGTGACATCGATGATGTTGCCTTCAAGGATGGCACCGATTTCCATCCACCATTGCTCGCGGCTGGGGAGGGAGGCGCTCTGGGTGATGGGCCAGAACCAGAGGGCGCACCAGTAGTCCATCACGAGCTTGAGGCGGCGGTAGGGCGTGGCGAGGTCGTCGTCGCGGTTGAGCAGGTGCTTGGTGCGGATTTCCTCCTTTTCGGCGCGGGAGAGGCGGATCTCGGCGGTGCCGGTGTGAGGCCAGAGGGAGAGCGGGTCCTCGGTTTTCTGGCGATCCTCAGCCATGAGCTTGGCATGCTCGGCCCAGAGGGCGTCGATGGCGGTGGAGAGCTGGCGCAGGCGCTGGATCTCGTGCGGCTCCAGCGGCGCGGTGAAGTCCTTGCGCCATTTCTTGAGGGTCTCGAAGTCGTCCTTGTAGAGCTGGGAGGCGGGGGCCTTCGCGCCGGTGCTGTAGTCCGCCATGCCGGGATCGGGCAGGAGGAAGTGGTAGATCTCGTTTTCGCCGCGGGTGGGGTTCTGCGGGTCGAGCCGCGTAGGGGCGGTGGAGTGCCAGAACTTGGGCCCTGGGGCGGCTGCAACAGGCGGAGTATCGTTGGCTGCCATTTCATCGGCGAAAACGACTTCCTCCTGGTCCGCATTCTCTTTTTTACCCCTTTTCTTGGTCACTTTCTTTTGCGCAGGGGGCGGTGCAAGGAGCTCGGCCGGATAGACCTCACGGCGGCAGCCGACGAGGCTGTTCCCGGTGAAGAGCTGGTAGCCGAACCACGGGACGCGGGCGGGCTTGGGCGGTTGGCCGTCCTCGGAGGGTTCGCCGTAGATGGCATTGAGCCAGATGCTGACCTCGGCCAGCTCGGTGGCGATGGGGTTGAGGTCCACGCCGAAGAGATTGCGGTCGGCGATGAACATGCGGACCTTCTGCAGCTCGGTGGCGTATTGGTCGTGAGGGATGCGGGTTTTCAGCTCGGCCTGCCTTCGCTCCAAGTAGGCTTCGGCGAGCTGGTTCACGCCCTCGTTGCCGAAGGCCATGCTGCCCATGGCGGGCTCGCAGATGGTGAGGCGGAGGATTTCATCGGCGGTGCGCCAGTTCGGATCGCCGGGGCGCTCGCCGATGAGTTCCTTGAGCGCGTATTTCACGAGGCAGCGGGTGAGCACCTGCGGGGTGTAGTAGCTGGCGCTCTTTTGGCGGTCTCGCCCGGCGAGGCGGTAGATGAAGGTGTCGCGCGGGTATTTCCGCATGGCGCGGCGGCCTTGGTCGTCGAGGTCGTGGACGATCTCGGTGGACTTGTAGTCCTTGATGCGGCTGGCGGGGACGAACCAGGCGGAGTCGAGTTCGTCGCCGCCGAGGGTGATGTCGCCGGAGGAGGCGTTGTTGTCGTCGCCGCTGTCGCCGTCATCGTCGCCTGCGTCATCACCGTCGTCTTCGCTGGCGGCTTTGGCTTTTTTCTTGGGCTCGGGTTTCACCTCGTAGAGGTCTTCCTGGGCGAAGAAGCCGCGGTAGGAGAGCAGGGCCTCATAGACGGCACCGAGCTGGTTGATGGAGAGGAGTTGGTAGCTGACGCGGCCCTTGCGTCTTCCCCGGCTGAGGGACATGCCCTTGATGACCTGCTGCCAGATGTGGTTCGGGAAGGTGACTTGGTTGAGCAGCGGAGTGGCGTCCTCCTCGAAGAGGCGGCTGTCGAGCGGGGCGAGGGAGAAGACTTCCTTTTCCGAGCCGGCGATGAGGGCGCGCTCGGCGCTGGCTCCGCAGCCCTGGCGGACGAGGCGGAAGAGCTGGCGCAGGGTGGCATCGAAGTAGCGGCCCTCGCGCGCCTCAGTGGTCTGGAGCGGGACCATTTCGAGGTCGCGCAGGGATTCCAGGCTGTAGCCCTTGGCGTAGATGTCGCTCTTCTGGATGGGTACGTAGCCGAGCTCGGGGCGGGCCTCGATGTAGAAGAGGAACATCAGGCGATAGACGAGGCGCAGGCACTCCAGGCTGAGGTCGCCGGGATCGACGGCGTCCTTGCCGGTGTAGAAGCCCTGTTTGCTTTCCTGGGCCTTCTTGCGGAGCTGGGTGACAGCCTCGTTGCCGAGCAGTTCGATGGCGGAGCGCAGGGCGTATTTCAGATCCTCGCTGACGCCGAAGGCGTGCTTGTGGGCGTTGGCGTCGAGGTTTTCCAGCAGGCTCTCGCCTTGCTCGGGGGCGAGGCTGTCGCGGTGGAGCAGCGCGGCGGCGGCTTGGAGGGTGTGGGTTTCCTTGCGGTCGAGGATTTCGTTCCAGTCGAAGCGCAGGAGGCGGTTGTTCGGCCACTTGTAGCGGTCGAGCAGCAGCCACTCGGTGAGGCCGATGAGGAGGATGGTGCGCGGCGGGTGGTCGGCCCCGAAGAGGGAGTCGGAGAGGATGTCGGACCAGGTGGACTTGGCAATTGCGGCAGGCACGTCGAGGCCATCGTAGTGGGCGCGGCGGAGGTGGTGCTCCAGTATGTCGGACTCGTCGTCGGCGTCGGGATCGCAGGCCGGGACGACGAGCAGGCGCGGCGGGTCGCCGTCCTTGCCGAGCACGCTCCACACCGGCACGGGCTGGCCGACCTGGAGTTCGAGCTGGCGCGGCTGGATGCGGTAGCCGAGGGCTTCGAGCAAGGGCTGGTGCAGCGCGGCGTGGGCGCGGAGGCGTTCGGCGGGGTCCTTGAGCTTGGCGAGGGCGGAGACGGCGGAGAACCATTTTCCACCGAGGCCGCCCAAGCGACGGTGCGGAGAACGAAAGGATGAAGGTTGAGGGATGAAGGATGAAGGGTCTGAAGAACGAGCGGCTTCCTCGGTGGCGTTCCATTCCTCGATTAGCGACTTGATGTCGCCTTGGAAGACTTCGGCAAGGTAGTGGTGGCCGTAGAATTCGTTTTCGTTGGTGATGCCAACGAAGGTCTGGACGGCGGAGTCGACGGACATGGAAGAAAAGGATGAAGGGTGAGGGATGAAGGATGAAGAGGTGAGTCAGCGCTTCGCGTTTTTGGAGATGGTCGTGAATATTGCGAGGAGCTGGTTGGTTTCGTCCTGGAGGGCGGAGAGTTTTGGGGCGGGGACGATTTCGGAGCGGACAAGGAGTTCGAGCCAGTAGGCGGTCTCGTCGAGTTCCTTTAGGCAGTCGCCGATCTTGGCGATGAACTCGGCTGAGGACCGGGCGCGTTGGGCCTCGCGGTAGTTCGCGCCGACGGATGTGCCGGAACGTAGGCACTGCTTGCCCAGCACCCGCGCCTCTTCCGACTTCGGCAGCGCCACGAACATCTTCACGACGCGCAGCCCAAACGCCGTCGTCCGCTCAACCAGGTCGTTGTCTTTTTCATCCTTCATACTTCAACCTTCATCCTTTGGTCGCTGCGGCGAGCACCTGGATGAAGGGCTCGGGTTCGGTGGTCATGGTGTCGCGGACCCAGTCGCGGTATTCGTCGAAGACCTTGCGGATGTGCTGGGTGCGTTGCTCGCGCTGGCCGCGCTTGAGGTTTTCGGCCAACCCGGATTTCGCGAAGCGGAGTTCGAGTTGCTCTTCCTGGTGGCCTTGGAGGCGGGCGAGGTCGGCAAGTGTATGCTCCAGCCGCGCGTCCATGTCGGCGGCGAAGGTTTTCTGTCGCTCGACCATGAACTTGCGCATGGCGGTGACGGCGGCGGGGAGGTTTTGCTGAAGGCTGGTGGTGTCGATGGTCTGGCCACTGTTCGGCAGCTTCCCTGCCTGCAGACCGGTGCGGGCGGAGAAGTCGGGGAAGGCTTCCAGTTTCCATGCGCCTTGCTGGAGGACAGCGACGCGCCACTCGATGAGCAGGGGCTGGCCTTTGCGGTTCGGGATCAGGCTGAGAAGGATGAAGGCCTGCTCGCCCTCCGGGAGCTGCGGCAGGCGGATGACCGGCGCGCGGTGGCGGCCGAAGGCGGTGAGCACGCGTTCGGTGAGCCATTCCATGATGGGGTGCTGCGGCCAGAGGTAGTGGATGGCGGGCCAGGTGTCCTCGTCCCGGCGGGCTTGGCGGGCGCGCTCGATGGCGTCGGCCATGTCGATGCGGCTGGTGGTGAGGGTGTAGCGGTGGTCTTTGGCCCGGGCCTCCGCCGGCATGGCGAGCTTGAGACGCTCCTGCAAGTCGCGCGGAGCGGTGAGGCTGACGGTGCGGTGGGCCGAATCGAGCGAGAATTGAGCGAAGGGCACCGGGCTGGAGAGCTGCTCCAAGGCGGTCTTGGCGAAGAGGAAGTCGCCGTGGGAGCGGTCTTCGCCGAACAGGGACGGAGGCTCGGCGATGAACGAAGTGGACGGCGGTGGGGTTTCCTCCGGAGTTTCCGTGCCGCCGGAGAAGAGGGCCATGAGCCACTCGCCGCCGCTGTCGTCTTCTTCCCCGGCTGGTTCAGGCGCTAGCTCGGAACGGGCGGCGTTTTCGTCGAGCTTCTGCTCGAAGGCTTCCGGGGCGACGTGTTCGGCCATCGCTTCCTCGACCTTGGCGGCCTCGCGGTCCGGGTCATAGACGTGAAGGAAGGAGGCGGGGTCGCCGAGGTTCTTGTTGGCCTGCTCGTCCTTGGTCTGGAGGATTTCGAGGATGCGGAGGTCGCCCTTGATGCGCTCGACGGTGGTCTCGGTGAAGAGGTAGGTGATGCGAGGCTGGTGCCGCTGGCCGTAGCGGTCCACCCGGCCGTTGCGCTGCTGGAAGACCATGAGCGACCACGGGAGGTCGAAGTGGATGAGGCGGTGGCAGAAGTAGTGGAGGTTCAGACCCTCGGAGGCGACGTCGGAGCAGAGCAGGACGCGGATGGGGTCGTCCTTGCGGCCGAAGCGTTCGACAATGTCCTGCTGTTCGGTGTCGGACATGCCGCCGTGCAGGATCTGGAACTGGTCGTCCTTCAGCCCCAGCGTGCCGGGCATGGTGGCGCGGAGCCATTCGAGGGTTTCGATGCGCTCGGAGAAGATGACGAGACGGTCGGAGGGATCGGCGGGTTTCCAGCCGTAGGTGGAGTCCTTCAGGTGGGTGACGAGACGCTGGAACTTGGAGAAGCGGGAGGCGTCGATCTTCTCCAAGGCCTCGGCGAACGCTTGGAGGGCGTGGATTTCTGTCTGCTCCTCTGGGTTCGGGCCGCCGTCGGCTGCCTCCAGCAGGCGGATGCGCCGCCGGGTGGAGTCCAGAGCAGCTGCCGGACTGGAGAAGATGCCCTTCTGCATGCCGACGCGCTGGAGTTCCTGCTGCTTCCCGGCCTGCCGCTTGCCCTTTTGGGTGAAGGGGATGGCGAGCAGGGCTTCGTAGGCGATTTCCTCCTCCGGGCTGGCGGGTTGGCGGAGCTGCTCGGTGATCCGCTCCTTGAAGTCCTCGGTCACTTGGTCGCGGATGTCCTTCTTGAACCGGCGGATGACGAGGCCCTTGTCCTGGAAGTCGCCGGGCGTGTAGTCGTCCGGATCGGCGATCGCGGTGGGATCCAGCAGGCTCATGAGCGAGGCGAAGCTGCGCGCCGAACCGTCGTGCGGTGTGGCGGAGAGAAGCATCAGGGTGTCCGATCGGGACGACAGCATGCGGGCCAGTCGAGCGCGGCGAGACAGGCCGGACTCACCGGAGCGGGCGGCGACGTTGTGGCACTCGTCGATGATGATGATGTCCCACCAGGCGTTCTCCAGGTAGTTCCGGTATTCCAGGTTGTTCTTGAGCGTGTCGATCGAGATGATCGAGCGGTCATAGTAGTTGAACGGGTTGTGATTCGCCGGGATCTGGTTGCGGACTCGCTGGAGGCCGACCGAGTCGAGACGGACGAGTGGGATCGAGAAGCGGCTCCAGAACTCCTTCTGGAACTGGGTGAGCATGCTCTTGAGTGTGATGACGAGGATGCGCTGTCCGCGCCCCCGAGCAATGAGTTCGGAGGCGAGGATCCCAGCTTCGAGTGTTTTTCCGAGACCGACGGCATCGGCGATGAGGATCCGCTGACGGGGCTGGCGCAACGCTTGGAGCGCCGGGTCTAGCTGGTAGGGCGTGAGGTTCATCACCCCCCGGTGTCCCAAGTGGATGCGGTCGTCGTTCGGCGTACTCTGCCGGAGCTTCGCCTCCAGGTAGAGGAAGGTGCTGTTGAAGTGGGAACTGGTGTCCGTCACCAGCTCGGTCTTGGCCGGGTCGAGGAGGGTGATCCGGTCGTCGCCCTCCAGCTTGGTGAGGAACAAGGCGGAGCGACCCCGGACGAGGTCGGAGATGCCGTCGCAGTTGAGCAGGTAGCCACCATCCGAGGCGGGATCGACACGACGGACGAGCCATTCCTCGTCGCGGACAATAACACGGGCTCCAGGGGCAATGGTCAGCATGGTAGATTTGAGTTTAGACGGCCGTCGTTACAGTGAATCTAGAAATTTTCATGACTATGAAAACCTTAGAATCTTCGCGATTCGATCAAGGATTTTGTGAATAGGTGCCACTTGAAAAGTCAAAGAATCCGGAGAGGTTCCACCTGCCAGTAGACTGGAGGCGACCACTCCGACTGACGAGCAGGTTTTAACCTAGGAACCTTCTCCCTTGGGTGGATCATATTCGGGGTGTGCCGGAGCCTCGCGACCGCTGGGCGTGATTGTGAAATTTTGAGCCTTCTGTGAGTCCGGGCACTTGTTTCCAGCAACCCAATCGAACCCATCGAAATTCGCGAGTTACCCAGCATTCTCAATCATTATGGGTGAAGATCGTCACTTGCTCTTAGGGTTCGATTACTGTGAGAGGGCTCATGCAGGGAACGTTCTGAGAAACGGTGCCGAAATTGCGTCTTGAGGCGGCTATCAGACTCTTCCTTCGGCTTTCCACGTCGCGATGATCAAGCTAGATGCCACCGGAGTAGGATTGAAGAAACGAGGCGTCAGCGTTGTAGCCGTTCGGCAGAGAGTGGAGTGGCATTCGAGAGGCTGAGCAGATGGGGAAGAGCAAATACGGGGGGACCGGGAGAATTCCTCCACTCTCACTCAAGGCACCGCCGCTCGGACCATCCCTTCCTTCGGCAGTTTGAGCAGGGGAACGGATCTAGCGATCGCCTTTGGGCATCCAGTCCCCAATTGGGGACTGGGTGGCGGATCCGAGTGCGGAAGTGAAGTTCCGACACTGCTCTAAACGGTGAATGTGGGATTTCCCATAATCGCCGCTGGCCTGCTGGATCTCATCGGGGCCCCAGGCGACACGGCTCCTGCTTATGAGGCAGGCAGGGGCGTGCAAACCAGCGTCGCATTGTGGAACAGCGGGTAGCCCCCGGGGCTAGTGCTGCCGATCTCCCCCAAGGAGAGGGCCCCCACGAGTGACTTCGCCCCAGCAGCCCTGCCGAGTTTCCGGGCCTCCTTCATGGCGTCGTCCCTGAGCTGCATGCGGCGGCCGGCGCAGTAAAAAAGCAGGAGGTTTCGTGCTGATGATCCAGGCAGACATGAGGTCAGCCGGTCCGCGAGCCTGTCCGCGCAGCGTGCGGCGTCGAATGTCGGCGCGCGGAGGACCACCAGCATGGAGTTTTCCATGATCTCGCCGATGCACTGGATGCAGCCATCGTCTCCCAGTGCCACTGGAATGCGAACCACCAGCTCCCCGTTTGCCCTGAGAATCCCGAATGGGAAGCCGACCGCCCACTGGTAGAAGTTCGCCTGGTCGAGCAGGACCCCGCTCTCCACGCGGACGATTTCCCGGTAGGCCTCGAAGGCGGGCTGCCAGTCGATGCTGGTAATCCGATTCCCCTCAGTGGAGGTGGCGGTCATCCCATTCTCTGGAGCCGGGAAGCCGTGTTCGAGCACGGTTTTCATCTCGCCGGGCATCATCAAGGCGAGCGCACCGTTGGCGATGGTCTCGTCGCCCTTGAAGACGCAAGGCATGGACTGGAAGGACTCACTGCCGGCTGCGACGCCTGCATAGCTCACCCGGTCCGCGAGCTTCAGGTAGAGTGCGTCGAGCATCGTTGTGATGTTCTGCAGCAGAGCATCCACCAGGAGGTAGAGCGTGGGCTGCGTATCGTTCGTCACGCCTACCTGCGCGAGATGAGGCTCCACGAGTGCCGCGAGCCGGGAAGCCGCGTCCACGGGATCGCGAGCCATGTCCGGCACCAGGAAGGCTGGGACCATTCGATCGAGCCGCAGCAGCCAAGCACCGGAAGTCGCAAATCCATCCAGGGTAAGAAGCTCGGGAAAGATCCCGCCGACGAGGGGCACCCCGAGCTCGCGGCAGACAGCCTGCAACAGCGGAAGGCTCTCCTTCTCCGCCTCAGGCAGTAGGGCCAGCACGCCCATTTCCGGATAGGCTGCCCTCCACTCGCCCAGAGTTGTTGAAAGCACGGTCATGTCCAGAGAAAGCGGGCGAGGGCTGACGTGGATCATGACGGGGATGTCTAATAGGCTTGAAGGGTGAAGGAGCGGATGCCGGAACGCAGGGATGGAGGGTGAGCGTCAATGACTCCAACCAGCCCGACAATTAATGTGCATCTCGATTGTGATGGGATCGATCAGGGCCTGATGTGGCAAGCGACAAGAGACTCCAGTCATGGATTGTAACAATCGTCGTGCATTTACCCGGCCAACCAGCGAACTTAATAGTTTTTTAATTAACTATTTCCTTGGCCCGCTATTCGCATGTGAACCAACCCCTTGAAGTCAGCAACGCTATCCCTTGCTCAATTCGAAAGCACCCTTGTTCCACCTTGTGACCCTCCGGCAGCCCTGATAGCCATCGCCATTATGGCAAGCAAAGCAAAGAAGTCGTCGACCAAGTCCGCCCCGGCAGCCCCCTCCTCTCCTGAGGCCCAGTCTGCTCCAGAAGCAAAGCCCTCCGCGAAAGCCAAGGCCGCGCCGAAAGCCAAGCCTGCTCCCAAAGCCAAGGCCGCTCCAGAGGCCAAACCCGCGCCGAAAGCCAAGGCCGCGACCCCATCGACAAAGGGCAAGCGCTACTCCAATGAGGAGAAGGCAGAAATCCTCCAGTTCGTTGAAGAGTTCAACGCGAAGAATGGTCGAGGCGGCCAAACGGCAGCGGCCTCGAAATATGGAATTTCCCAGCTGACGATCATGGCCTGGCGAAAAGTAGGTGGTGGTGTCGGAAGGAAATCCATCGTGAAGGCATCGGGCTCGTCACTCGCGGCAAAGCTCGCCTCTCTCTCAAAGCTCCACGGTCAGATCGTCGGCGCGGAGAAGGAACTTCAGTCCCTGAAGGCCAAGTTCGACGCCTTGAGAGCGAGTCTCTGAATTGGAGGAGATGATTTGAGCTTCGGCTCCCTTGGGTAGATCAGAATTGGAGAATCCCCCGCGCCCCGTCTTAGCCTTCGCTCAGGCTGGCGAGGAGCGGGGATCCTCCTGCGGCGGCAGGTGCCTTCCCCCTCCCATCGCCGATTACTTGGACATCAGGACGGCTCCGGTCCGATAGGATCCGGGGGGACCGCTGACGGGGATTTTCACGAGGCCGGCTGCCACCGTCTGGCCTGTCCCTGAGGCGGGAAAGAGCACTCCGCTGACTGGGGCGTTTCCGGCAATGATCCCGCTCGACGAGGCTGCGACTCCGAGAGTCCCGGTGAAGCCTCCAGTCTTGGTGTTGAGCTGACCGGTCCAGGGTGCCACCACTTTTCCAGGCACTGGTAGAGCGCCGAGCTTATAGCTGGCATCCAAAGCGAAGGCCTCCGGAAGGATGGCGGTGGCGGCTGTATCGGGCAGGCCTCCTCCGTCGAAGAGGACATTGCGGAAGGTCTGCTGGGTGAGGCCTAGTCCCTGAGCCAGAGAGCCCGCGCTGGATGGAGCGCTGTAGCCCCGGACGCCGACCTCTGCATGGAGCGCGGCGAATCCGCTGGGGTAGGAAAGCTCCGAGACATCCGCCGCACGATACCAGGTCAGGCCGCTGGTGGTCCGGGAGAGTGCGTTCTGCGGAACCAACCCGTTCTCATGGAAGGAGATCACGCCGCCGAGACGCGACGAGAGATTGCGATAGGGCTTCAGCCAGATGATGGCCTGGCCGGTGGCACCGAGTTTCAGCGCTCCCTTGAGTGTCTGGGCATCGCCGAGTTGACCGGTCAGCGTGATGACTCCTTTGGTGGAAAGGGAACCGGTCGCCCAGCCAAGGCCAGCTGGCTTCAGGAAGCCGTCCTGGTCGCCCTGATCGATCACCAGAGTGAAGGTCTTTGCTGCGGATGGCAGTTCGGCTCCGCGAGCCAGGCGGAAGCCTCGCAAGGTCCCCTGAGCATGGCTGCCCGTGGCCTGGGCATCGGGGCCATTGACGGTGAGGCTCAGGGATGTGGATGGGGATCCGATCGCGCCAGCAAAGCTCAGATTCAAGGTCGCGGATTCGCTCGCTGGGGTGAGATCGAAGGTTCCGGACGCTCTGAGGACGGAAGAAGAGCCGGCCACATCTAGAGTGCCGCTCCATTTGCCCGGGACGGTCAGGGTGGCGGTCACCAGTCCCTGAGGAAGGCCGTTGCTGTCTTCCAGCAGGGCCTGCCAGTCACCTGTCAGGGTGGCCGGGTAATCGCCGACCGGGAGGCTCAGCGGGATGCTGCGGACGACGGTCGTGCCATTGAGGATCTGGACGGTCAGCGCGCTGGTGCCGGATTTGCCAGTGAGCTTGCCTTCGAGGATGCCGGTGGTGGCGTTGAAGGTGAGGCCGGCTGGCAGTTTGCCGACGAGCTTGTAGGTGCCTTGGAAGCCCAGCGCTTTAAGGTCGTAGCGGAGACGATCGCCGATGCGTGGTTTGAAGGCAGCTGTCGTGCCCTTGAAGACGAGTTCGTAGGTGTCGCTGAGACCATCGCCATCGCTGTCGGCGTTCTTCGGATTTGTGCTGAGTTGGTTGACCTCACGGCCATTGAGGATGCCATCGTTGTCGCTGTCCTCGTTCGAATCGGAAGTGCCATTGCCATTGCTGTCAGCGGCCTTTGGGTCGGTGTTGGTGAGGAGAATTTCCTGCAGATCACCGAGGCCGTCGCCATCGGTGTCGGCGAGAAGAGGATTGGTAGCCCGGGTCTTCTCCTCACCATCGCTGAGCCCGTCGCCATCGCTGTCGGCGAGCTTGGGGTTGGTTCCGTCGGTGACTTCCTGACCGTCCTTCACTCCGTCGCTGTCGGTATCGGCGACATCTGGGTTGGTGAGGCGCAGGATGATCTCTTGGTAGTTCGTAAGGCCGTCCGCATCCGGG
Organism: Verrucomicrobiaceae bacterium; assembly: GCA_027483005.1. Taxonomy (GTDB): domain Bacteria; phylum Verrucomicrobiota; class Verrucomicrobiia; order Verrucomicrobiales; family Akkermansiaceae; genus Luteolibacter. The sequence goes on along the minus strand of JAIXVN010000237.1, from coordinate 506 downwards.
TCGCGAGTGTCCTCCACGAAGGTCACTCCGACGGTCTTGTTGGAATTCATCAAGAGGGTTGTGGGATTGGCAGAGCCGCTCGCGTCTCCAGTCCATGAGCCGAAGAGGTAGCCGGGAGACGGAGTGGCAGTCAGGGTGGCATTCGTGCCATGGGCCAGGGTTCCGGATTTCGCGAAGCTGCCGCCAGTGGCTGTTCCGCTGTTGCTCAAGGTAAGGAGGAAGGTCGGAACCGAGGTTCCGAGTTTGGGATCCGTCGCGAACTGGACCTCATAGCTGTCCGTGTAACCATCACCGTCAGTATCAGTTAGAAGTGGATTGGTGGCTCTGGTCTTTTCCTCGCCATCACTGAGCCCGTCGCCGTCGCTATCGGTAACGAGAGGATTGGTGCCGTCTGCGACCTCCTGACCATCCTTCACGCCATCACCGTCGCTGTCCGCGACATTCGGGTTGGTGAGGCGCAGGATGACTTCCTGGTAGTTGGTGAGACCATCGTTGTCGGAATCGCG
>JAIXVN010000418.1 GCA_027483005.1 Verrucomicrobiaceae bacterium | reverse complement strand
GGCGCGGGTCGATCTTCCGGCGCGGATCGAGACCCGCGTCGAGGAAGTGGTAAGAAACGTGCGCCGCCATGCGACCACCCACGGGCTGCCGCCCGAACTGGTGGAAAAGCTGTGGCGTCGCCTGATCGACTGGTCCATCGCGCGCGAGGAAAGCAAGCTTGGGCCGGATAGCTTGCGAAAAGGGTAGGGCAATGACGGCTAAGGTGATCGACGGCAAGGCTTTCGCGGCGAATGTGCGGGCCGAGGTGGCAGCCCATGTGGCGCGGTTGAAGGCCGAAAAGGGGATCACCCCCGGTCTGGCCGTGGTGCTGGTCGGCGAGGATCCGGCATCGAAAGTCTATGTCGGGGCCAAGGATCGCACCTGCCAGGAGCTCGGCCTGCATTCGAAGAAGATCACGCTGCCAGCGGAAACCACGCAGGACGAGCTGATCGCCGTGGTGCAGCAACTCAATGCCGACGCCTCCATCCATGGCATCCTCGTCCAGTCCCCGCCGCCGAAGCATATCGACGAGGAGGCGGTGATCCGCGCGATCGATCCGCGCAAGGACGTCGATGGCTTCCATCCGGAAAACGTCGCCAAGCTGGTGCTGGAGGATCCTTCCGGCTTCGTGCCCTGCACTCCCGCCGGCTGCATGCGCCTGCTCGCCGCCGCCGGAGTGGAAACGAATGGCGCGGAGGCCGTGGTGATCGGTCGCTCGATGATCGTCGGCAAGCCGATGGCGATGCTGCTCGTCGCCAAGAATTCCAACGCCACGGTGACCATCGCGCACTCCCGTTCAAAGGACCTTCCCGCCATCTGCCGCCGGGCCGACATCGTCGTGGCCGCCGTCGGCCGACCTGACATGGTGAAGGCCGACTGGATCAAGCCCGGCGCGGTGGTGATCGACGTCGGCATCAACCGCGTTGACGATGCCACGAAGAAGTCCGGCTATCGTCTGACCGGTGATGTGGACTACGCCGACGTCGCCGGAAAGTGCTCCGCCATCACCCCGGTCCCCGGTGGGGTCGGGCCGATGACCATCGCCATGCTGATGAAGAACACCCTGCAGGCGGCAAGGCAACTCACGGAGTGAGGGGAGATTGGTGGTTTGTGATTGGTCAGACCCAGAGCGCGCCTTCCACCCGGCGATCTCCTTGTCCTGACGTTCAGAGACTGATTCGAGAACAGGTGGTGGCATCCGTCCCACTTGCCCGGGCTGACTTTGGGAGCATGTTGAAATGCGACACCTGGCCCCCGGTGTGATCCCCAGGGTGAACCGTCCCGTTAGAGGCTGTCTGGAAAAACTTGAAAGAGAGTTTCAACCGCAATCGGAACGGAGTGGAGATGGACCGGAGGTCAAATGGTCATAGATCGACGCAGATAAGGAACCCAGATGGAAACTCCGGAATCTGACTGTTCTCTGGATTCAGTCTTTCTTTCATTCACGTCCATCTGCGGTTCCATTTTCTGTATCTTTCATGGGCCTCCATTTTTCGGGCAGCCTCTCAGTGATTCTATGGGTTGGACCTTGTTGCCATCAACTCTTTCTCGATCCTTCTGGATCATCAGACGGAGGCCGGGAGGAGGGGTCAATTCCTTTTCTCGATTTGGCCAGAGATATGAGTATTCCAGAGGGCCCATCCAGATTTTGACGGTTCCATCTTTCAGCAATGCCGCTTGGAAATGTCCTCCCGCCACAATCTCGGCTGCAGGCTTCGCGGGAACTTTCCGATACTGGTTGTTCAGGCCGTGCCCCCATTCATGAATGCCGCCGTCTTGATCCAGGGCCATCACCCTGGAGTTTTCCGAAACCGCTACACGGGTGATGTGATGGAGAGACGGAGGCGGTTCGGGCTGCGCGCGATCCTCCACCCAACTCGGGTCGTGCCAGAGGCCGTCAATCGAGACATCTCCGTTCTGCTTGAGCAAGACCATGAATCTCTGAGTACAGGCACCGTCCCTCAGACCACTCCTGATCTTGTAAGAAAACCGATCCGCCCATTGGCGGGTCCACGTTTGCAGTCTGCCGTCACGTGTGATCAGGCTAACACTTTCCGGACCACAGAAAACCGCCGAGGGCCAAGGTTCCGCCCCTTCCAAAACTCGCCCTCTTGCATGGATGCCGTTTTCAAGCTTACGTTCCCAATCCTGCTTGTCAGCATCCGGCCCCAGAAACATGGGAACGCCATCCTTGCGAACCAAAACCGTGTAAAATCCACCCGCCGCAATCTGTTCGTATCTCCAGTTGTCATTGACCTGGCAGGCCGGATCTGATTCCGGCCCCCAAGCAGTAACTTGACCGTCGCTTCCAAGTGATACGAGATGCTCCACTCCCGCAGCCACACCGATTTGATTCTTAGGAGATGGCTTTAGCTTGAAATACCTCACCACTTTGCTGTCAGGAGATCCCCAAACCACGGTTTTTCCAGATGCATCAATGCCCGCCAAAAACTTGTAACCCGAGTCCAGGGAGCGATGGCGCAACCCGGCAACGCCTCCAATTGGCCGACCGGTCGGAAGTGAACACCCGCAAACGAATGCGGCGGTGATTGCCACAGTCAATAGGTACAATCTATTCTTCATTTCACTTTGGAGGGCTGGTCCTGGAAGTGGCCGGTCCTCGCGGATTCACAATTTGCCCGGAAGGGATTTGGCCGATACTCAGGATACTCCGGTCGCCGTGATGGCTTGCGACTCGCCAAGCGTCAGACCTGGGAGAAGTCGGGAAGACTCTCCCAAAGCGGCTTGAGGTTGGAGGGTGAATGGCCATTTCAGACGGGCATGACACTATTCGAATCCAATCCGGTCGGAAAGGATGATCTGGAGCTTCGATCCATCGGCAGGAATTGAAGATCGCAGTTGGATGATCTTCCACCACGTGCTCCGTTGGGGCGTCCCATGTTCCGCCAAGTTCTTCCTGAAATCCTCGACCATCTCCCGGCGGACGATCCCGAGGCGATCCGCAGCCGTCGTGATCTGCGGAGGATCAATTTCCTGATGGGCAACGAGCGCTGGATCGTCGCACAAGCGCGACGCCTGAAACCTGCTTCGATCGTCGAACTCGGGGCAGGCGAGGGGATGCTGAGTGGAAAGCTCGCCACGATCGCTCCCGTGGAATGCTACGACCTCGCGCCGAGGCCTGCGGCTCTCGATGCGCGCGTCAACTGGCATCAGGGGGATCTTTTCGCCGCACCGCCGGCGGTCGGTGGGCTGCTCGTGGCGAATCTTTTCCTTCATCACTTCGAGGGCGACTCGATGCGTCATCTGGCCCGCTGGTGCGCCGGTTTCCGGTCGCTTTGCTTCGTGGAGCCTCTTCGCACGGAGGGATCGCTGCGTTTGGGAGCCACGATGCTGCCGTTCGTCAACCGCGTCACGCGACACGACATGCCGGTCAGCATCCGCGCGGGCTTTGTTCCCGGCGAGCTTCCCGAGTTGTTAGAACTCGAATCGGGCAAATGGCACGTTCGCGAGCAAACCTCGTGGCGCGGGGGGATTCGTGTGCTAGCATCGCGCATCTGAAAGCTCCCATCGTCATCGTCGGAGGCGGACTGGCCGGGCTTTCGCTCGCCGCCGGACTGCGGAATCGTGGGGTGAATGTGTCAGTCCATGAAGCCGGGCACTACCCGCGACACCGTGTCTGCGGTGAGTTCATTTCGGGCGTTGAGGCTTCGACGCTTGAGGCTCTGGGCATCAAGGAGGTCTTCGAGGACTCACGCCTTCACCGCAGCGTGCTCTGGTTTCATGGCGATCAGCGGATTCATGAAAACGTCCTGCCGACTCCGGCCTACGGCGTTTCCCGTCATCGGCTCGATCTGCGTCTGGTCCAACTCGTCGAGCGGCTCGGAGGCGAGGTGCGACAAGGCGTGCGCGAGACGCGAGGCTCCGAAGCTGGAAAAGTCTGGGCCGCAGGCCGCGTCGCGAGCGAAAGCCAGTGGATCGGCCTGAAGGCGCATTATCTCGATCTGCCGATGCTTGCCGATCTGGAGATGCACGTCGGCACGAACGGCTATGTCGGTCTGGCGGGCGTGGAGGACGGCCGGGTGAATGTTTGCGGGTTGTTCCGGGTGGATCGCCAACGCAGCGGAAAAGGCTCCGCGCTTCAGCTCGATTATCTGCGTGCCGGTGGGTTCGCGGAACTGGCGGATCGATTGGCCAGAGCGATGCCGGATGAGGCTTCGTTCAAGGGCGTTTCCGCGCTTCAACTCGGCTGGCAGGAACCTGAGACCGGATTGTTTTCCATCGGCGACGCGGCCGCGATGATTCCACCCTTCACGGGCAACGGCATGTCGATGGCCTTTCAATCCGCCGAGTCCGCCCTTGATCCGCTCACCGCCTGGAGCGCGGGCGATTGCTCCTGGCCGGAAGCGGTTTCCTCCCTTCAAGCCTCGCTACGTCAGCGCTTCTCAAGACGTCTCGGAGCCGCCGGTTTGCTCCAAGGTCTGTTAGGCCACCCGCTGGGTCGTGGCCTGATGAATGGGCTCGGTCGAAGTGGACTGCTGCCGTTCCGATCCCTCCTTTCCCTCGTTCGCCAATGATGTTCCTCGACTCCATCGCCACTGCCAGCCCCGCCCATGCTTACACCCAGCTTGAGTGCTACGAGGCCTTGTCGGCGACGGAGGCCTTTGCCGGACTCCGGCCGCGATCGCAGGCCCTGCTTTCGAAAGTCCTCGGCAGTGACGCATCCGGCATCGCCACGCGGAACCTCTGCCTGAAGGAGATCGGCCCGGTCGTCGGTCATGGGCCGCAGAGGCTGAATGAAAGCTTTGAACGGGAGGCACCTGTGCTGGCCTCCGCCGCCTTGAGCAAGGCGCTTGAGAAAGCCGGACTCC
>JAIXVN010000370.1 GCA_027483005.1 Verrucomicrobiaceae bacterium | reverse complement strand
AGTGGACTGGAGGGTGGCGCTGCCAATCGTGATTCCACCCGGCGTGGCCGTTCCCGGCGCGTTGCCGAGCGAGCTGTCTGCTGCGATCGAGAGGGTGCCGGAGTTGATGGTCGTGGTTCCTCCGTAAGAGCTTCCACCCGCAAGCGAGAGCTTTCCGGCACCGGTCTTGACGAGGTTGCCCGCACCGTTGTCGCCAATTCCAGCCGTGAAGGCGACGTCGTTGCCGTTGGTGTCGAAGGTGGCATTTCCTGCGGGCAGGGAGACGAGGGGTGCCAGCGAGAGGTCATCCGTGTTTCCGGTGGCCCAGCGCACGGTGGAGGTGCTGATCGAAATCGGTCCTGCGGTGCTGATGCCACCGGTGGCGAAGGACAGGGTTCCATTGCTGATGGTGGTTCCGCCGCTGTAGGTGTTGACGGCTCCGAGATGGAGGGTGCCGGGGCCGCTCTTGCTGAGAGAGCCGGCTCCGGAGACGATTCCCGAGAGGCTGATCGTGTCCAGAGAGTTGGCGATCGAGGCGACGGTGTTGCTGGTGAGGCTGACGGGAGCCGAAATCCCATGGCTACCGGTGGTGCCGATGATCTGGGCCTGGCCGGCATTGGCCGTGTTGTCCAGGAAGAGGGTTTCAGTGGTCGCCGGAGCGATCGTGTAGGCGTTGGCGTTGTCGAAGGCCAGGGTGGAGACCGTCTTGTCGCCGTTCAGGGTGATGGTCGCGGGCGAGGTGGCCGCGCTTCCGAAGATGGCGGTGGAGCCCGAAGCATTGGGCACGCCTGCGCCGGTCCAGTTGCCGCCGGTTGCCCAGTCGCCGCCGGTCGAAGAGGCCCAATCTGAGATGACGGAGGCCGTGATGGTCAGCTTGACGCTGGTGGCATCCGAAGTGAACGAGTAGTTCTTGGTGGCGTCTGGATTCAGCACGGAGAGGTTGCTGGTCGAGACGGTGGAGGTGCCGGTGTAGGAAATGAGGGTGTAAGTGCCCGGAGTGCTGAACTGGCTGGTGGTCCCTTCCTGGAAGAGGTTGAATCCGCCGCCATCGAGGATGAGTCCGTCGCTGTTGGTGACGACGGCCAGGTCGTTCGCGGCGGGTCCGGTCTTGAACTCGCAATCGACGATGGAGCCGTTGGCGAGGGTGAGGGCGCCCATGGTGAGGGTTCCGACTCCATTGCCTGGAGCAAGACGGGAGGTGGAGGCCACGGTCACGGTGCCGGAGAGGGTGCCGGTGCCGCTGAGGGTGGAGCCGCTGTTGACGGCTACGGCGGGAGTGGCGGCCGAACCGTTGACCGAGAGGGTGCCGGCGCTGATGGTGGTGTTGCCAGTGTAGCCGTTCGTGCCGGAGAGAGTGAGGGAGCCTGATCCGCTCTTGGTGAGGGCGAGAACGCCGGAAGATCCATCATTCAGGGCTCCGGCGAAGGTGTTGGCGACGGAGGTGTTGACGGTCAGCGTGGAGGTTCCGGAGTTGCCGTTTTCGATCACCGGAGTGCCAATCGTGGCGTTCGTGGAAAGCCGGGTGACCGTGGGGCTGAAGGAATTGAGCCTGAGCGTGGCCGTTGAGGAGGGACCGAAGGTCACACCGACAGTGGCCGCAGCGCCGAGGGCTGAGTTGTTTCCAAGACGAAGGGTGCCGGAGTTGAGCGACCAGCCACCTGCGTAGTTGCTGGAGAATGGGAGGGAAATGGTTCCGGGGCCATCAGCGGAAACAACCGATGCCGCATTCGTTCCTGTAAGCTTATTGGTCGCGTTTCCGACGGTGAAGATGTCCCCTGAAACGGTGGTACTGAGCGTGACCGCTGTGGCGGCCGCGCCGACGGTCACTCCGTTGACGGTGCTGGTGCCATTAGACCTGACCGTGCCACCGTTCACAGTCACTGCGTTGGCATTCAATACGATCCCATCAAGCCGGAGAGTGCCTCCGTTGACCGTCACCGTGTTCGCGGCAACGCCGAGCGAACCTGCATTCTGGAGGACGAGCGTTCCCGCATTCACCGTGGCTCCGGAAACCACTCCAACGTCGTTTTGCGAGGTAATCGTGTTGGCACCTGACAAGATCCAGGTTCCAGCACCCTCCTTGATGACCAGAAGGGCTCCACTGTCCGTCAAACTGCCGATGGTGTTGTTGCCGGTATTCGAGCCGTTCAGTGTGATGCTGAGCGGACGAGTGTTTGCCGATCCACTCTGAACGACTGGAAGAGTCAGGGTCGCCGTTGGCGTGGAAGAGTTGTTGACGAAGGAAAAGACACCGTTGGTGGAACTGGGAAGGCGGATATTGGTTGGGGCATTGATGGCCTGAGGATTCGTCACGTCTGCGCCCACTGTCACATTACCGTTGTGGCCAACCCAGAAAGCATTCCCTCCAGTGGTCCCGATCACATAAGCACCTGCCGAGGCCGTGTTGAAGAGGACTGAGCGCACATAGCGCTGATTCTCATTATTGATCGGATCGGTGATCGAGCCGATGGTGCCGCCGGCAAGTGCGGTGTTGAAAGTCGCGATATCGCCATTAGCGCCGACAGTGGTAGCATTGGGAGCGATCGCGCCAGGAGGCGTCACCGTGCCCGTGGCTCCCCAGTTGGAAGTTCCCGCCCAGGTGGAATCCGCCGGGGTGGCGCGCCATGTCTGGCTGGCGGCATGCACGTTGCCAGTCAGGCACACGGCGATGGTGAGGGTGGAAAGGGCGCTTTGGAGGCGATTGGAGGCGCGGCGGACGTGTTGAAGACGTGGTTTCATTGGATTTT
>JAIXVN010000595.1 GCA_027483005.1 Verrucomicrobiaceae bacterium | reverse complement strand
GGTGGTTTCAATGCCCTTGGCTTCTTCCACGGTGATGGTGCCGTCCTTGCCGACCTTGTCCATGGCCTCGGCGATGATGTTGCCGATCTCGGTGTCCCAGTTGGCGGACACGGTGGCGACCTGGGCGATCTCCTTGGTGTCGGACACCTTCTTGGAGATCTTGGCGAGTTCGGAGACGATCGCGTCAGTGGCCTTCATGATGCCGCGCTGGAGCGAGATCGGGTTGGCACCGGCGGTGACGTTGCGAAGGCCTTCCTTGTAGATGGCCTCGGCAAGCACGGTGGCGGTGGTGGTGCCGTCGCCGGCGATGTCGGAGGTCTTGGAGGAAACCTCGCGGATGAGCTGGGCGCCCATGTTCTCATACGGACACTCGAGTTCGATTTCCTTGGCAACCGAAACACCGTCCTTGGTGATGGTTGGGGAACCGAACTTCTTGTCGAGGATCACGTTGCGGCCGGCTGGTCCAAGGGTCGCCTTGACGGCCTTGGCAAGCTTCTCCACGCCGCGCAGCAGGGCGTGGCGGGCGGCTTCGTCGAATTGCAGTTGTTTAGCCATAATCTTAAAGTTTGTCAGTGTTCAGTGTTCAGTGTTCAGAAGAAGGCGATCAGCCGACGATGCCGAGGATGTCGGACTCGGAGATGATGAGGACTTCCTGTCCGTCGATTTTGACTTCGGTGCCGCCGTACTTGGAGATGAGGACCTTGTCGCCCACCTTGACGGTGCACTCGATGGCTGCACCCTTGTCGTCCTTGCCGCCGGTTCCGAGGCTGAGGACTTCCGCTTCCTGCGGCTTTTCCTTGGCGGTGTCAGGAAGGACGATGCCGCCGGAGCTGATTGCTTCCGCTTCAATGCGCTTCACGAGGACGCGAGCGCCGAGTGGTTTGATGTTGGCCATGTGTGGTTGTTGGTTTGGTTTGTTGTGAGAAGCCACGCCCGAAGGAGTGGAAAGTTTTCAGTGTTCAGTTTTCAGGAAGAGAAGAGTCGAGCGCTTCGAGCCAGGAATCGAGTTCCTGTTCGACGCGGGTGGAGAGAAACGTGAGCCAGGCGGGAAAGTTTCCGGAATCGGCGGACTCGAGAGCGGCGTAGTAGGCGCTGCGGTCGTCCGGGGAAATGGAAATCGGTGGATATCCGGCGGCGAGGAGCTCGAAGTTCATCGCGAGCCGGGCGGCGCGGCCATTGCCATCGCTGAAGGGATGGATGCGGGCGATGCCATGATGGAGGGCTGCGGCGCGTTCGACCGGGTCCTGGATCGCTGGCAGGCTGGCGAAAAGCTCCTGCATCAGATCCGGCACCTTGATGGGATTTGGGGGAACGAGCGTGGCCCCGGCGATCCGCACAGCATGGCTGCGATAGGAACCGGCGAAGGAATCCTCCACCCGGGTCAGCACAATGCGGTGTAGATCGAGAAGATCACGCTCGGTGATCGACTTGCCTGGAGTGGCGAGGAGCTTCACCTGCTCCCAGGCTTGCGCGAGATTGACCGCTTCGAGGTGGTCCTTCAGCGGCTTGCCGGAAACCGTGACGCCCTTCGAGAGAACAATCTCGGTTTCGCGGAGCGTGAGGCTGTTGCCCTCAATCGAGTTGGACTCATACACCATCCGCACATCCCACGCCGCCGCGAGGCTCTGCACCGAGGCCGGAGCCAGAGGGCGAAGCTGCGAAAGGCGCAGGTGTTTGGTGGTGAGTGCGGTCATGCTCAATCGTGGCGGCGGATTTCATCCGCCATGCCCGTTGGATTTGGCTTGGCGCTTGGAAAGCGCCGCCACGATCAGTCGACGACTTCCGCATCGACGACCTTGCCCTTGGCTTTCTTGGGCTCGGAGGAATCGGCTTCGGCGGGTTCGACGTCAGGGGCGGCACCGCCGGCGGCCTGGGCCTTCTGGGCGGCTTCGTAGAGGGCGGCGAGAGAGGATTCGAGGTCCTCGGTCGTGCTCTTGATGAGGTCGAGATCGCTGCCGGAAAGGGCGCTCTTGACGGCGTCCACCTTGGTCTGGATGCCGGCCTTGAAATCGGCGGGAGCTTCGGCGGGAAGTTCGCTGAGCTGCTTCTCGACGCTGTAAACGAGGTTCTCGGCCTTGTTCTTGGTGTCGACCGCTTCCATGCGCTTCTTGTCCTCCTCGGCGTGGGCCTCGGCTTCCTGCTTGGCGCGCTCGATCTCTTCCTTGGAAAGACCGGACGAACCCTGGATCGAGATCTTCTGCTCCTTGCCGGACTGCTTGTCCTTGGCGGAAACGTGGAGGATGCCATTGGCGTCGATGTCGAAGGTCACCTCGATCTGCGGCTCACCGCGGCGGGCCGGGGCGATGCCGTCGAGCTTGAAGTTTCCGAGCAGCTTGTTGTCGGAGAACATCGGGCGCTCGCCCTGGCAGATGCGGATGTCAACGGCCGGCTGGTTGTCGGACGCGGTGGAGAACACCTGCGACTTCTTGGCCGGGATGGTGGTGTTGCGCTCGATCATCGGCGTGGCGCGGGAGCCTTCGGTTTCGATCGAAAGCGTGAGCGGATTGACGTCGAGGAGGAGCACGTCCTTCACATCGCCCTTGAGCACGCCGCCCTGGATGGCCGCGCCGATGGCGACGACCTCATCCGGGTTGACGCCCTGATGCGGGGTCTGGCCGGCAAGCTGCTTGGCGGTTTCCACCACCTTGGGCATGCGGGTCATGCCGCCGACAAGCACCAGCTCGTCGATTTGCGCGGCGGTG
>JAIXVN010000557.1 GCA_027483005.1 Verrucomicrobiaceae bacterium | reverse complement strand
TGGTAAGGTCAAAAATCGTGATAGGACGCACTCCTGCCGGGACGACCCTCACGTGATCATCCCGACGGGAATGCGGGGGGAAAGAATAGGCAGCAGCATCGAACTCCCGCAACAAAAAGTCACCACACGTTTCCGCGTAGGTTTGTAATTGCTGCACTTTCCGACTGCACGGGTGCTCTCAAGGCGATCCCCGGGGCTATTCGCCAGCGGGCGGATTCCCATGGCCACCGAAGTCAACATTCCAAAACGCCTACAACCGGTCCCAGGCCTTCCAAAAGTCCGCCGTCTGCCTGGGATCTGGCAGCACTTCCAACAACACCGTTTCATCCGACTGCTCGATGAGGTCGAAGTCATCGGCATTGGTGATGCGGACATGCTTCATGTTCCAAAGCTTCGCCCAGCCGGAAAGGTCCGCCATCTGCGGATTGGTGAAGCATTCCACCGCCCTCGGACTCATCGCGGAAAGACGCGGCAGGCGTTCGAAAATGCGGCCGCCGTGGTTGTTGATCACCGCCAGCACGCGACCCGAAGTCTCCACCTGATCCAGCACGAAAGGCGCGGCCAGATCATACAAGGCCGTGAGATCGCCGATCATCGCCCAGGCCCCGGATTGATCCGCTGTCCAGCCGAGCCAGGTGCTGGCCTGACCGTCGATGCCGTTGGCCCCGCGATTCGCGCGGACCATGGTCACCGGACGATCCCACTGCGCGAAGGTGTTCCACTCCCTAACAGGCAGGCTGTTGCCGAGATAGACCGACGAGCCGAACGATCCATAGAGCGAGAGCGTGCGAACCATGGCCGGCTCGCTGTCGGGATAGGCTTCGAGCAGCTCTTCGATCTGGCTGTTTTTCCGACCGGTGCCTTCGAAGTGATCAAGCACATCGCCCACCGGCTCGACCTCACCGATCGCCTTGAGCACGCGCTCGACCTCGCCATGGATGACGTCCGAATGCCTTGCCAATCCGGAAAACCCGCTGCGGGTGATCGACCAGACCTCCACCCCCGGCATCTCCTCCAGATCCCGCCAGAAGCGGCCGGTCGGCACATCGCCGAGCCGCAGGACCTTCCCCGGGGGATTCCCTTTCAACAAGCGATCCGCATCCGGAAGCGCGAATCCCTGCAAGGCCTCGCGCAGGCCGCTGGTGCCCTCGATGACGATCGGCACCCCGAGGCTCTGGCAAAAATGAAACACCTCCTCGTGATCGAGCGGTTCCAGCCCACCAACAATGACAACCAGTCCGCGATAGATGTCGGTCTTCAGCCAGCGCGCCAGTCCCGCGACGTTCGGACGCTCCGTGAACGGCTCGAATTCAGCCGCAGCCTCGAACGTGGCCTCGGAAAGCGTGAACTCCTCCTCCAGCTCGACGTTGAGATGCAGCGGGCCATTTCCGGTCCAGGTCGCGAGATCGGAAGTCGCGTGTGGACCGAAGATCCCCGGCTGCTCGATCGCCTGCGGAGCCCCGGTGCCGCGGAATCGGGCCGGTCGATCCGCCGTGATCGCGACGAGTGGTCGCGCCTGGTAATGCGCCTCGATCATCGCCGGCAGCAGCTCGGCAGCGGCGGTGCCACTGGTCGTCACCACCGCACAGGGCGACAACGTGGACAGCGTGCGACCAAGCGCAAAGAAGGCCGCACTGCGCTCCTCGAAATGCCGCCAGACCTTCACCCGGCCCTGGGCCTCCGCGCGGGCGAGGGCCTCCAACAGAGCCGCATTCCTCGCCCCGGCACACACCACGAACTCCTGCACACCCGCCTTCAGGCATGCGCGCACCGTTTCCACCGAGATCGTCCATGTGTCGTCCACAAGGGGGTTCTACGCCGCCCCACCCAGGCTGGCAAGGGGCGTCCATGCCCATCTGATCGGACGGGTTCTTGCGATTCAGTAGGAGATTCCGCTTCCTGCGAGAAACAGGAAAGGCGACCTTGCTGAAACTGTTGAGTCCAGTCGAAGCCATGATCCCCGATGAAATCCGAAGCGAAAGACTGCGCCTGCTCCGCATCACGGCGGGACCGCTCAGGTTGCTCGCGGCTGGAGGTCTGTCGGAAACACTCCTCTTCGAGCACGGGTGGCTGGAGGATCGTGAGGACTTGAGGGAGTCGGCGGAGCATTGCCAGGAAAGCGACTGGTGGCTGCCTCATCTGGTTTGCCTGCCGGATGGGCTGGGAGCCATCGGCGTGGTGCTGTTCAAGGGTCCGCCGGATGCATTCGGGAGCGTCGAGATCGCCTACTCGATCGCGCCAGCCTGGCGTTGCCAAGGATATGGCCGTGAGGTCGTGCAGGCGGTCCTCGATGCCATCGGGAAGGTTTCCGGCATCCAGCAGATATGCGCCCACACCCTTCCGGAAATGAATGCCTCCAGCCGGGTGCTGACTCACTGCGGATTCGAGAAAACCAATGTGGTCGAAGACGTCGATCTGGGTCTGATCTGGCGGTGGGAGAAATCCGCCTTGTGCGACAAGTGAGAGACGTGAAATCCTGAACTGCAAGATGAGTGGGAAAAAGGAGCCGCCCGACTGGGATCAGTTCGAAGTTTACAAGGGCGAAGAGCCCGGATCGCAGAGACCCGCCTGGCTCGATCGGCTGATTCATTGGATCCTGCTCGGTCTTTTCCTGGTGCTGGTGTTCGCGGTCGGCGGCGCGCTCTCGTTCCTCGTGGTGTCCAGACGTCTGGCGATGGTCGAAACGGCTTCCGGAGGCTGGGGCCGCTTCATCGCTGGAGGTGTCCTTGCCGATGCAGTCGTGCTCGGCTGGATTTATGGGAGGAACCGTTGACTCACCCCAGCGCCACCGCATTCGCCGCCGCATACTCGCGGGCATGGGTCAGGCTGATCTTCACTTCAGCGATGCCATGGGCATCCGCATAGGCCTTGCCTGCGCCGCTGAGTTCAAGAGCGGGCTCGCCGGACGGGCGGCGGATGATTTCCATGTCGAGCCAGCCGAGGTCCTTTCCGATCCCCGTGCCGAAGGCCTTCGCCACAGCCTCCTTCGCAGCAAAGCGCGCGGCATAGTGAAGGGCCGGACGTTTCTGTGCGGAACAGTAGGCACGCTCGCTCCCGGTGAAGATGCGGTCGCGGAATGAGTCGCCATGACGCTCCAGCGCGTCGGCAATGCGCTCCACCTCCACCACGTCGATCCCGATGCCGATCAATCGCATGGACCAGCGGGATAGGTGGCCATGAGCTGCTTCATCTGCCGCACCGACTCGGTCAGGCCGACCTTCATGGCGCGGGAAACGATGCTGTGGCCGATGTTGAGTTCTGTTAGATGTGGCACGGCGAACAGGTGGAAGAGATTTCCATAGTTGATGCCATGACCCGCATTGATCTGGAGACCGGCGGCGTGGCCGGCCTTGGACGCGGCGACCAACCGCTGGATCTCCGACTCGACCGACTCCCCCTCCGCATTCGCGAAACAACCCGTGTGCAGCTCGATCATTTCCGCGCCGAGTTCCGCGGCCATGAGGACCTGATCGACCTCCGGATCGATGAACAGGCTGACCTTGATGCCGGCCGCCTGGAGTTGGCGGATGCAGTCGCCGGTTTCACGACGTTTGCCGATCACATCCAGCCCGCCTTCCGTGGTGACCTCCTCACGGGTTTCGGGAACAAGGCAGGCGAACTCCGGGCGAAGTCCCAGGGCAAAGCCGATCATTTCCTCGGTGATGCCCATCTCGAAATTCAGCGGCACCTGGATCTCCCGGCGGATCTCGCGCGCATCGGCATCCTGCATGTGGCGGCGATCGCCACGCACATGGATCGTGATCGAGTCCGCCCCGCCGAGGATGGCATCGTGCGCGGCCTCCAGCGGGGAGGGCTCTGCATTGGGAGAGCCGGGCAGCAGGGCGTAGCGGGCCTGCCGCAGGGTGGCCACGTGGTCGATGTTGACACCGAGGAGCAGGGACATGGGATCTGTAGGGAAGGTCGGAAGTTTTGACCGAAGGACAGGAGCTGCCTGAAGAGATCAGACGGGAACAGCGGCGAGGACCTGATCGAGGACTTCCAGACAACGACGATTCTGGGCGGGAGTACCGATGGAAATCCGCACCCATTCAGGAAGCTTGTAGCTGCGCATGGCCCGGACGATCACCCCCTGCTGGAGCATTTCCTTGAAGACCCGATCGCCATCGCCCACCTCGACCAGGAGGAAATTCGCCACGCTCGGGACAAACTTCAGGCCGCGTTCACGGAAGGCGGCTTCATAGAAGGCCAGGCCCTCATCGTTCATCGCCCGGGTGGCGTTGACGTGCTTGCTGTCGTTCAGAGCCGCCAAGGCACCAACTTGCGCGATGGCGTTCACATTGAACGGCTGCCTGGCTTTCTGAAGAATCGCCGTGACCCCCTTCGAGGCCAGACCGAAGCCCGCACGCAGCGCGGCCAGACCGTGGATCTTCGAAAAGGTCCGCAGCACGCAGACATTCCGGCCTTCGCGGACATACTTGAGCGTGTCCGGCGGATTCTGGACAAACTCGTAGTAGGCCTCGTCGAACACGACCACGACATGCTCCGGCACGCGGGCCATGAAACGATCGATCGCCTCCTGCCCGACCATGGTGCCGGTCGGGTTGTTCGGGTTCGCGATGAAGACCAGCCGCGTGCGCTCGGTGATCGCATCGGCCATCGCCTCGAGATCGTGGACGAACCCCGGATCCGGCACCTCGACGTAGCGGGCCCCGAAAAGCGTGGCCATCAGCTTGTAAACCACGAAGGCGTGCTCGGCGGCGATCAGTTCAGCCCCTGGATTGAGAAAGGAATGGCAAAGCAGCTCGATGATCTCGTTCGATCCATTGCCGAGAACCACCTGGTCGATCGGCACCTCAAACATTGTCGAAATCCCGCTTCGCAGGCGATAACCGCCGCCGTCCGGATAAATGTGAGCCTCTTCCAAGGCAGCTCGCATCGCCTCTTTGGCAAGCGGTGAAGGCCCCAGCGGGTTCTCGTTCGACGCCACCTTGACGATGTCCGCCGGATTGAGGCCGAGTTCACGGGCGGTCTCGTCGATCGGCTTTCCCGGCTCATAGGCCACCAGATCACAGACAAAGCGGTTGGCGAATTGGTCGATGCTCATTCGCGCGCAACCTAGAACCCAGGGTCGGAACGGTCAACGGTGGGAAGCGAATTTTCAGCCGGGACGGGTGGCCTCGTAGAAACTGACGACGCCGAAGGTCATCGGCAGGCACGATGGCTCCACAAAGCCGGACTTGATCAGAAGCTGGTTCATGCCCTCGCCCGAAGGAAAGGCCTCGATCGAGCCGCCAAGATACTCATAGGCATCGGTCTGCCCGGTGAGCAGGCCCGCCATCTTGGGCAGGATCCGGTGCAGATACCAGCGGTAGGGACCGCGCAGGATCCCTTTCGGCAGCGAGAAATCAAGGATCACCAGCTTGCCGCCCGGACGCAGCACGCGGAGCATTTCCTTCAAGGCCGCTTCATAGTCGGCCATGTTGCGAAGACCGAAGGCCACGGTCACCACGTCGAACGACTCGCTCTCGAATGGCAGGTTCAAGGCATCCGCCACGATCGTCTTCTGCATGCCGCGCCGCGATGCGTGCTCCAGCATCTCGGCGCAGAAGTCGGAGGCGATCACTTCGCAATCCGGACAGGCATCCTGGATGGAGAGCGCCAGGTCGCCGGTGCCGCTGGCCACGTCGAGCAGACGCTTCGGTGCCCATTTCCGGATCCGGGACGTGACCACCCTCCGCCACCAAAGATCCGCCCCGCCGCTCAGAACGTGGTTCGTGAGGACATAGCGGTCGGCGATCCGCGCAAAGGCGTCGCGCACGTAGGTGGCATCAGGCATCGGCCGAACGGTGCCCAAGATTCCCCGCCGTGCAAGCCCGCGTGCCGATCATTCTCCAAGACCTTTCGCCCAGGCCCCCTCTTCGGAAAACACGATCACCATCGGCCGGCAGCAGATTTCACAGTCGTAGTCATACTCGGTCGGCATCTCATCCTCCCCGGGCATGGCCACCTCGAAGGTCTCAAAACAGGTCGGGCACTGCACTTCCGCGAATCTCATGGCGGGAGGATTGCACGACCTCCAGCGGTTACAAGTCCACGACGGAACAGTCTTTGACGGATGCAGGCTCCTGCACGATGGGATGCCTGGGGGAAAGCCACCTCAAGGGCATCGCCTCCATCCGATGAAAACGAATCCACTCCTCGCTGACTTGGTGCCGACGCAGGTCTCCTGCGACGACAGGAAAGCCACTTCCGCCACGCCGGGCCACTGATCCACCTCGCCGATGGCCTGGAAACTCCAC
>JAIXVN010000544.1 GCA_027483005.1 Verrucomicrobiaceae bacterium | reverse complement strand
TTCATTTCGGATTTCAGATTTCGTGCTTCGAATTCCTCCATCCCTTCTCCTTTCTTGACTTTGCAGGAGCATTTTGATTAGTGCCTCTCGAATTGGTAAACCAAGGAGGAGTGGTGGATAGCGACTTACTGCACACGGAAAAGATTCTCGCCGATCGGAAGACCTTCTTTCTCGATCTCAAGGAAAACTCGCGCGGCATGGTGGTGAAGATCACGGAGGACGTTTCCGGCAATCGTGACACGATCATGGTGCCAGCGGAAATCCTCGGCGACTTCATCGCCGCCCTCACCGACATCAAGGCGACCGCCGACTCAAGGGACTGATCGTGGCGGCGGATTCCATCCGCCAAGCCGATCGAGAAAAGGCCTTGCGCTTGGGAAGCGCAGCCACAAGACCCTTCACCCAGGAAATCCTCCTACTCTCAACCGCTGTAACATCTCCGGCAATTCCTGGATCGCGATGGCAGTGATCCTTTGATCGAGCCGATAACCTTCCTGCCCGGGATAGACGACCCAGAGATGCTCCAAAGAAAGATCCTCAAGGGCCACCTTCATGGAGCGGGTGATGCCTGGTGCATCGGAGTGCTTGAACTCGAAGCCATAGCGCTTGCCCTTCACCGAGACCAAGAGGTCCAGCTCAGCACCAGAATGGGTGCCCCAGAACCAAGCGGAACGTGATCCTAGCACGGACAGGATTTGTTCGATGGCAAAGCCTTCCCAGGATGCGCCGAGTTTGGGATGGCCGACGAGTTCACCATAGGATTCGAGCCCGAGCAGCGCATGCAACAGACCGGTATCACGGACATAGATCTTCGGCGACTTGAACTGTCGCTTCCTCAGGTTTTCAAACCAAGGAGGCAGCACCCGAACCATGAAAGCCCCGGCGAGGATGTCGAGATAACGGCGCGCGGTGGGCTCGCTGCTGCCGAGGGCTCGCGCGAATTCCGCACCGTTCCACACCTGTCCGTGGAAATGGGCGATCATGGACCAGAAACGTCGTAAGGTCTCCGGCGGCACCTGAATTCCGAATTGGGGAATGTCCCGCTCCAGAAAGGTGCGCACGAAGCTTTCCCGCCAGTCGAAAGAGGCGGGGTCGCTGGTGGCCAGAAAGGACCGTGGGAAGCCGCCTCGCTGCCAAAGATTTTTCCACGCTGCGGCTCCGGTTTCCCTAAGATCGAAACCGCCCATGTCCACAAGTCCGACCCGGCCGGCGAGGGATTCGGAAACTCCCTTCACGAGATCTGGCGACGCGCTGCCCAGAAGGAGAAAGCGCGCGGGAACTTCCGGGCGATCCAGTAAAACGCGGAGAGTTTCGAACAAATCCGGTCGACGCTGGATCTCGTCAATGACCACCAAGCCTACTAAGGGCTCCAAGGTCTGCTCCGGAGATTCCAGTTTGCGCTGGTCCACGGCCCTTTCCAGATCGAAGAAGGTGGTCATTTCCCGACCGGCGATTTCCCGCGCCAGAGTCGTTTTCCCACACTGTCTCGGCCCCGCCAAAGCCACAGCAGGATGGGCTTGGAAGGAATTTTGAATCAGCTCTTGAATATGAGCGCGTTCCAGCATTTCGATCTCAGAATAAACCTTGAAAATCTAAAGTCAAACTTTCGATTTTCAAGGTTCATGCCTTCTCCAAAAGCCTCGTTTTGACACGCTGGATCGCCCAGATCGCATGTTCGGAAATGAGCGGATCTGAATCATTGGCGGCGGTTTCGAGGGCGGGCAGTTCTTCGGCGGTGCCGGTGTTTCCGAGGGCGACGCAGACGTTTCTGAGGAAGCGCGGGCGCTTGATGCGCTTGATCGGGGACTTGGCGAAGAGGGCTCGGAAGGACTCGTCGTCGAGGGTCAGGAAATCGCGCAGGCGATGGCTGAACACACTCTCCCGGGCATGAAAGCGGGCCTCGCGGGAAACCTCGGCGAACTTGTTCCAGGGACAGGCATCGAGGCAGTCGTCGCAGCCGTAGATGCGGTCGCCCATGGCGATGCGGAACTCTTCGGGAATCGCCTCCTTGTGCTCGATGGTGAGGTAGGACACGCAGCGTCGGGCATCGACGCGGTGCGGCGCGGTGATGGCTCCGGTGGGGCAGGCGGTGATGCAGCGGGTGCATTTTCCGCAATGATCGCCGAAGGGCGAGTCGGCGGTTAGATCGAGCGTGGTGAGCAGCTCGGCGAGAAAGAACCAGGTGCCGAGGCGACGGTGGATCTGGAGCGTGGACTTGCCGTTCCAGCCGAGGCCGGCGTCGGTGGCGAAGTCGCGCTCCAGCACCGGACCGGTGTCGACGTAGTAGCGCTGGGTGCCGCCGAGTTTCGCGAGCTCGACATCGAAGGCTTTCAGCTTGGCCAGGATGAGGTCGTGGTAATCCTCGTTCCAGGCGTAGCGGGCGATGCGGTAGCCTTGGGCTCCCGAACTACGACCCGGGTAGTAGTTCAAGGCCAGGCAGATGACGGACTTGCAGCCTGGCAGGACCTCGCGCGGATCGCAGCGACGATGCGGCGTCTTCTCCATCCAGGCCATGTCGCCGTGCAGGCCTTCGCCGATCCACTCACGAAAAGCCTCCGCATGCGTGGCCTCCTTCGCGACCGCGATCCGGCAGTCATCAAACCCAAGCCCGCGAGCGATCGCTTTGACCGTCTCCTCCCGCGAAGTGTCTTCCATCTCGAATTTCAAATGTCGAAGTTCGGATTTGCTCCCCCTCAAGCGTGCCCGGTGAAGAAGTAGCGGGCGCTTTCGAGGATGCCGGTGCAGATTTCCCCGGAGTCGAGGCCACGGGTGTCGAGGGCGAGATGGGCGCTTTCCCGATACCAGGGCATGCGCTCTTGGAGCAGGGCCTCGATGCGGGCGCGGGGATCCTCGGTGTGGAGCAGCGGGCGGTCGCGGTTGCGGCTGGTGCGGTCGAGGATGGTCCCGACCGGAGCCTGGAGCCAGACGACGTATCCGAGCTGGCGGAGGAGGGAGCGGTTCTGCGGACGCACAATCACGCCGCCGCCGGTGGAAATGATGCGACGCGGGGCCTCGGGATCGCAGAGTTCCTCCAGCAACTGGGTTTCCATGTCGCGGAAGGCGGGCTCGCCGAGTTCGGCGAAAAGGGCGGTGATCGGCTTGCCGGCGCGCTGCTCGATCATCGAATCCATGTCGATCAGCGGGTAGCCGAGACGTTGCTGGAGCTCCCGTCCGACCGTGGATTTCCCGCAGCCCATGAACCCAATGAGCACGATGTTTTTCGGAACGTTGACGCCGTCCGCCATGGGGGGAGCCTAGCGGGTGATTTGCATTCGGCGAACCTGAAATTCACGACTTGCCAGCGGCGGTCGTGGCGTGGAAGCCTTGCTTTGGCAATGGATTCTGCCGGACCCATGTGGGTCGAACCGCTCCTGACGAGCTGATGATTCCTACCGGAGCCCGGCAGAATCATGTCCCAGACGATTTCCAAGACCCGCCGCCGGACGCTGTCCGCCGCCATGATGCGTGTATCGCATTGGGCGCTGCGGCTGGTGCCGATGGCAATGGTGGTCGGCTCGGCGACGGCGCTTTTCCTGTGGAGCCTCGACCGCGTGACGAGCCTGCGCTTTGAGCATCCGTGGCTGCTTTACCTGCTGCCGGTCGCGGGACTGCTGGTGGCGTGGATCTATCGAAAGATTGGCGGCCGCTCGGAAAAGGGCACGAACCTCCTGATCGACGAGATCCACGAGCCAGGTGGCGGGGTGCCGCGACGGATGGCTCCGTTGATTCTGTTAGGCACCCTGATGACGCATCTGTGCGGTGGTTCGGCCGGACGTGAAGGCACGGCCTTGCAGATGGGCGGGAGTATCGCGAGCACCTTTGGGAAAGTCTTCCGGATGCCCCATCGCGAACTGCGGATCCTGCTGATGGCGGGGATTGCGGCGGGGTTCGGCGCAGTTTTCGGGACTCCGCTGGCGGGCACGATTTTCGCGCTGGAGGTGCTGGTGATCGGGCGGATCCAGCATGAGGCGCTGTTGCCCTGCCTGGTCGCCGCCATGATCGGAAACTGGACCTGTGAGGCCTGGGGGATCCTCCACACGCACTACGAGGTCGCCTTCATGAGGGATCAGATCGTGCCGGGCTTTCGTTTCGATGGCTGGCTGCTGGCAAAGGTTCTCGCCGCCTCGGCCGCGTTCGGGCTCTGCGCCTCGCTTTTCGCCCGCGCCTCGCATGGCCTGGCCGGGTTTCTGAAAAAGGTCTGCCCGAATGCGCTGCTGCGACCCGTGATCGGCGGGGTGGCCGTGATCGCCTTGGTGCATCTGCTGGGCACCCGGGAGTTTCTTGGGCTCGGAGTGTGGTCGGCGAATCCCGGAGATCTGACGATCCGCTCATTTTTCCAGCCAGGAAGGATCGTCGAATGGGCCTGGTTCTGGAAGCTGCTTTTCACGGTGATCACGCTTTCCAGCGGCTTCAAGGGCGGCGAAGTCACGCCGCTGTTCTTCATCGGCGCGGCCCTCGGCAGCGCGCTCTCGGGCGTGATCGGCGGGCCGAATGATCTCTTCGCGGCCCTCGGTTTCGTCGCGGTCTTTGCCGCTGCCGCGAAGACTCCGCTGGCTTGCACGCTGATGGGCATCGAGCTGTTCGGGGCCCGGCACGCGGGCTTTATGGCCATCGCCTGCGTTGTCGCCTACGCCTGCAGCGGGAGGCCCGGGATTTATCGCAGCCAACGATCTGACTGACCTCAGGGTGGCGGACCGATGCATTCGCGGTCCTCCGGTGACGGTCCCCCCCAGATGCCGAAACCAAGTGGGCGATTTTTTTCCACCTGCTCAGATCATCGGATTTGGGCCCATCCCCTGCTTGCGGAATGCTCACATCGTGTGCACAAATGCAGTGCATTCAACCGAGTTCCCCTCGTCACAACCCACTGTGGAACCATGAAATCCAGTCCCACCAGTATCCGGAAGGACTCGAAAACCCGCCAAAACGGGTTCGCCCTCGTGGCGTCGATGGTGATCATGGCCCTGCTCATGATCGTCGGTCTGGGCTTGATGACGATCGCGACCGTCGAGCTCCGGCGGTCCGGGACCGACACCTTCGAGGTCCAGGCGAAGGCCAGGGCCAGACTTTCGCTGAACCTCGCCCTCGGGGAACTCCAGCGTTATGCAGGCCCCGACACCCGCGCGACCGGCGAGGCGGGCCTGCTGGGCGATTCCATCGCCAACCCCCACTGGACCGGCGTCTGGAACACCCGCGGCAACGACGGGAAATCCTTCCTCAAGCGCGACGACCGCAACGGTGGACTGACCGACCTCCGGCAATCGGGCTCCTGGAACCGGGAAACCTCCGCCCTCGCGTGGCTGGCCAGTGGTGAGGTTTCTCCCCGAACGGATCTGAAAGCGGACGCGGTCGAGTTGGTGGGTGCCAGCCAGGACCCCAACGGCCGCCGCGTGACGGCGAAGCGCATCGCTGTGGATGCCGGAAAGGCCGACAAGGGCGGATATGCCTGGTGGGTCGGCGATCTCGGGGTGCGAGCGAACCTTGCCACGCCCGATGCCTTTCGAGAATACTCCCCGAATGCCGCCTCGGCAGGTGACGGCGGCTGGTTCCGCCGGATGATCGCGCAGGAGGCCGACGCATCCCTCTCCGGCGGCACGTCCGATCCAGCCGTGAAACGCAAGCTGGTCAGCGAATCGTCCCGCAGGCTGGCCACATCGGGCACCGATCGCACCCGCTTTCATGATTTCACCGTCCACTCCGAAGGCGTGCTCGCCGACATGGAGAACGGTGGCCTGAAACGCGACCTCACCGCCTTCCTCACCAGCACCGGCCGGATCGTGGATCGCAACGGCCTGCCGGGGCTATCCGACAACGACAATCTCGTCGGCCCCGCCAATCAGGCCATGGCCTCCCGGGAAGGCCTCGACTGGTCCTCCACCCGCCACCGCTTCACCTCGCCGAAATTCGGTCTCCTCCGGAAATGGGCGCGCGACTCCGTGCCTTTCAACGGTGGCAACGTGCCTGCCGTCCCGCCGAAAATCGAGGACTCACCGAAGGTTTCGGAGTCGAACGCCCTCGCCTTGAGCAATCTCAGCCCGGCATCCATCGCCTCGCTCGACACCCCGAACCGCACGCCGATCCTGGTCGAGGGATCGCTGGGCTTCACCTTCAGCTGGCACCGGACTGCGAAGCCTCCCGGCGGAGGATCGGCAAGGCATCCCTATCAGGTCCGCATCCACATTTATCCCCGCGTGGTACTATGGAACCCGTACAACGTCGATCTCGAGCTTGATCGCACCATGGCGATGATCCAGGGCAATGGCCGCCAGGAGATGTGGACCGATGGCTACATGATGTTCGGCAACTCACGTTTCAACGTCACCAGCCAGTGGATCTGGTTCGAAGGCGGACGCAGCAGCAATTTCTCCCCGGTGGGAGGATCCATCCTCAACAGCGAGGGCTACACGGACCCTTACATCGGGTGCTTTTTCTTCTCGATCCCGAAGACCCGGTTCAAGCC
>JAIXVN010000547.1 GCA_027483005.1 Verrucomicrobiaceae bacterium | reverse complement strand
GGTTCCGGCACCAACAGCGCCCGGATGGCCTGGTGGGTGGGGGATCAGGGGGTGAAGGCCGCCATTTCCACGCCGCCGGCCTCGACCGATACCTCGTTCGCTTCAAGACGCCAGAATCTCCAGGGAGCTCCCAGAAACGCCACGGAACTTGCCTCGGTCGGCACCAACAGGCCCTTCGGCTCGCTGGCTCCTGACGATGCCAGGACCGCTCTCGTCAGCGACTGGAATCAGGCTTCTTTCC
Source organism: Verrucomicrobiaceae bacterium (assembly GCA_027483005.1). Lineage (GTDB taxonomy): Bacteria > Verrucomicrobiota > Verrucomicrobiia > Verrucomicrobiales > Akkermansiaceae > Luteolibacter. Next base: position 6,673 of record JAIXVN010000547.1, on the reverse strand, counting down.
TGGCCTCCAACGTGAAGGCACCTCAGGAACTTTTCCACGACCTCGCCCCATTTTCCTCCGGCCTGCTGACGAACGTGACCGCCGGTGGATTCCGAAAGGATCTCTCGATGCAGCTCGAGCGCCCCAGTGGCAACGCTCCGACCACCGCCCTCTACACCGTCGGCGGTGAGTCCGGCATCAACCTTCAGGAGCTTTGGGTTTATTACAACCTCTACAAGGAACTCAGGAAGAGCGGGGGCCCCAACTACACCACCGGCGGCCGAGTTCCAACGGCTGGGCCCTACCTTCAGCTCGATGCGACCCCGCTCGATTGCCAGAATGATGATGAGTTCTACCTGAAGATGCCGGTGATCATCAGCTACCAGCTCGTGCTGTCGTTCAGGACGATTCCCGTGCAGGTCGGGGCCAATCTGGTGAACCGGCTCCACGTCGTGGCCGATCCGGTGCTGACCTTCTGGAATCCGTTGGATGTTCCGGTCGTGGTGCCGCAGGGAACCACCTTTTCCGTGAAGTGGTGGCAGATCCCTTATGATCTCTCGATTTCCAGACGGGGTGGTCCCTTTCAACGGTATCCACTGGCCGCGATTTTCTCGAGCGACACCACCACGACCAACGGTGATGCCAATTTCCTGAGCCTTCAGGTGGGAGGGCTTCAGCAGATGGTTTTCAAGCCGGGCGAGGTCATCAAGATGTCGCAGAGTGGCAACACCGTGGCGCGTGCCGCTGTGCCGGACATCCACAAGCTCGGGGGCAGGTCGGGCTTCAACTACGGAAGTGGCGTCGCCATGCCGGTCCGCGACCTTGCCGGGGCCTTTCTCGACCTCGCGCCCACCGACACGATTCTCTATCGTGCGACGCCGAACAATTTGACGGCCGGGAAGACCAGCCAGAGTGGAAATTCATCCTCCGGGGCGAACCAGCACACCCGGCATTTCTCGCTGTCGCACCACGAGTTTTACCTCGGCGATGACCGTGGCTCCGCAGCGAACAGCCTGGGCGTCGGCGGGATGTTCATCGATTGGGATTTCGGAAACAAGAGGCTCCAGGCGAGTGATGATCGTGGCCAGACCGCGCCGGGCACCGCAGGGACCAAACCCTCGGGCAACCGCCTCTATGCCAACAGTTTCCCGGCCATCTTCAGGCCGATCCTTGAGAAGGACGGTCGTGAGGTCACCGCCGGAGAGATTTCCGCGAACAAGGCCCCGTTCATGATGGTGTCCTACAATGCCAAGACCGAGAACAGCTCGGACCTCGGGACGCGCACCTTGTCGCGTTTCAACCCGAAGGCCCTGCATGTGGACTTTTTTGACCTGAGCCAGGCTGAGCGCGATCTGCTGCCCTATGAGTTCGCCATCGAGCCGCTCACCAGTTGGAAGAATCGCAACCTCGAGGTCACCACCACCGGCAATGCCTATTTCGGTGGTGGGCTCAATGCCGAGTTCGGGGCGAACTTCGTCACCACCCACTCGGTGCCGCGCGATCCCATTGTCTCCCTCGCCGCCTTCCAGCACTCCTTCGCCAACGGCTTCAACATGCTGAAGCCGAGATACGGCTACGCCACCTTGAACGCACGCGAGCCGATGCAGCCTCAGATCTCCCACGCCATTGGCAACTCGATGGCCTGCCCGATCCTCGCCCCGGATCGATCCGACACCACCCTCGCCGGTGGGCGTCCGGCGGCCGATCATTCCTACCTCGCCAACCGCTCGCTTTGGGATGACTGGTTCCTCTCCGGCATCACCCCGCAAACCAACGGCAATTTCAGTCGCTCCAGAACCCAGAGGGTCGTCGCCACCGACTTTCTAACAGGCAGGTCCAGGCTGCCCACCGTCCGCTATTCGCCAGACCTCCACGGGCTTGATGCCACCAGGCTGGCAAGCACCTTCTTTGCCAGTTCCTCGCCGAGCGATGCCGCCACGCGGGAGATCGCCGCGCTTATCCGGGTTGATGGCCTGTTCAATGTCAACTCCACCTCGATCGAGGCCTGGAAATGCCTGCTCGGTGGGCTGAAGAACCGCCCGATCATCGTGCGCGATGCCACCGGCGCGGAAAGCATTTCCACCGCCGATGCCAACACGCCCGTGGTCAATCTCCAGGCCCCGCAGTCCGGTATCGCCAGGGGGACCGGCAGTGTCGCACCGAAGGACCCCGATCAATGGGTCGGCCGCCGGACGCTCACCGATGTGGAGATCGACGCCCTCGCACGCGCCGTGGTGAGGGAGGTCCGCAAGCGTGGTCCTTTCCTCTCGCTCGCCGACTTCGTCAATCGTCGCCTCAGCACCAACAAGGACCTCGCCCGAGCTGGCGCCATCCAGAGCGCACTCGATTCCCCGGAAGCAAAGATCAATGATGCCTACACCGGTGGCCGAGCGGTTTCGTCCGCCGTGACCTCCCGGTTCACCTTCCCGGAAGCGGAGAGGGGACCCATGTCCTTCGGCTCGCCCGGCATTGTGAAACAGGCGGACATTCTGACTCCGATCGCGCCGGTTCTCTCCGCGCGCTCCGACAGTTTCATCATCCGTGCCTATGGCGAGGCACTGGATGGCAGCGGCAGGGTCGCGGCCCGCGCGTGGTGTGAGGCAATCGTGGAGAGAGGTTGTGAGTTTGTTGATCCGACCGATGTGGCGGAAAGGCTGATCACCTCCATCAGCAGCCTGAACCGCTTCTATGGTCGCCGCTTCAAGCTCGTCTCATTCCGGTGGTTGAATTCCACGGAGGTCTGATCATGCTCGCGGCAACCCGTTCAACCCATCGCTCAATGTTTTCCCGTCTGTCCGGTCTCCTCCTCGCCCTTGTCCTTCCGCTCGCAGCCCAGGAGACCACACCGGTCAAGCCGAAGGAAGAAGGCCTCCTGGTGAAGCTTCTCGCCGAGCAGGCCCCCGATTCCCTCGGAAAGGTCTGCCTCGTGTTCGGCGAGACCAAGTCCCCGGAGCTGACCTTGCCGGTCAATGGCCTGTCCTCCGCCATTCCTGCGTCCCAACGCACCATGGTTCTGAAGACCGTCGACAAGGACATTGCCCTCTGCTCCATCACCCTTCCGGAAGTCGGCAAAGCCTTCGCCGTCATCCTGGTCGTCGCCAAGCCCGCCGGCTACACGCCCATCGTCGTCCGCACCGACGATCCCGCCTTCAAGCCTGGCGATGTCCTTTTCCTGAACCGTTCCGACAAGACCATCCTCTGCAAGCTCGGCGACACCCCGCTGATCCTGAAGGCCGGAGCCACCGAGAAAAGCCGCCCCACCGGCCCGAAGGAGAATGCCTTCTACGACATCGCCTTCGGCACCCGCGATGCCTCCGGCGACAACGTCATCAGCACCACCCGCTGGCCGATCGACAACACCCTCCGCAGCTACCTGTTCTTCTTCACCACCGCCGATGGCCGCACCAGCTTCAGGGCCGTCGATGAATTCGTTCCGCCAGCGGCGAAGTAGGCGTGATCTGTTAGATCCGGAAGCGGTCGGACTGGCTGAGGAAGCGCTTGGGGTTCTCAAACACGATGGTCTCGATGAAGTCGGCGGAGTAGTGCCGCTTGCGCATTTCGAGACCGCATTTGACCACGGCGAGTGGATCCGAAACGCCCCAGTCGCAGGCGGAGTTCATCCACAACTGCTCGTTGGCGTAGCACTCGATCATGTCGATGGCCCGGTTCGGCGTGCACTTGCTTTCCGGATAAAGCGTCATGCCCGCCCAATAGCCGGCGTCCAGAACGGCTCCGATGGTGTGCTCCTCCACGTGGTCGATGATGACCTTGCCGCGGTCCAGCTTGGAAAAGGATGCGAGGGAGTCGAGAATGAGCCGGGTGCCCTTGCGTTTGTCCTCGAGGTGAGGCGTGTGGATCAGGATCGGCAAATCGCGATCGAGCGCGAGCTGGACGTGCTCTTCGAAGATCGCCAGTTCGCTCCGGGTGTTCTTGTTGAGTCCGATCTCACCGATTCCGAGGACGGTGGGTTTGTCGAGGAACTCGGGAATGATCTGCATGACCTCGCGGGCGAATCCGGCATCCTCCGCTTCCTTCGGGTTGATGCAGAGCCAGCAGAAATGGGGGATTCCGAACTTGGCGGCGCGTTTGGGTTCGTAGTCGGTCAGTTGGCGGTAGTAGTCGTAGAAGCCTGCAGGGGAAGTCCGGTCGAAACCGGCCCAGAACGCCGGCTCACAAATGGCGGCGCATCCGGCCAACGCGAGCTTTTCGTAGTCGTCGGTGGTCCGGCTGACCATGTGCGCGTGCGGCTCGATGTATTTCATGAAATCAGTGGCGAGGGTTGGCGAGGCGCACCGAAGGCCCCCTGGAGGGTCGCCTTTTCGATGGGCTCGGTGGATTCATCCGAGAGGGAGTCGAGAATGGCCTTGGCCCGGCCAGGCTCTGTGGAGAGGAGGATTGGCAGGGCCTTTTGCAGGGCTTCGAAACGGAAGTCCGCTTCGCCCTCATGCCGCTCGACGCGATCCAGGAACGCGGCGAGGTCGATGAGCTTGCATCGCGCATCCATGAAGTGGAGGTCGAGGATCTGCTGCTTGGTCGGCATGGGGAGACGCTAATGGGGTGAATCCGGAATCCAAATGGAAAAGTGACACGAAGGCCGAGGTTGATCGCTTGCGGCGATGTCGCGAATCGTGTCAGTTGGCTCCGTGTTCGCCACCTACGTCCATCACCTCGACCCAGTTGCATTGAAAGTCGGCATTCTGACGCTCCGGTGGTACGGGCTTGCCTACCTTGGAGGATTTGTCGCCGGGTTTTATCTGCTTCGCTACCTGGCGCAGCGGAAAATGTGGGTGATGAAGCCGGAGGAGGCGGGCGACTTCATCGCGGCGGCCGCCCTCTTCGGGGTCTTCATCGGCGGTCGGCTCGGTTACGTGCTGTTCTATCAGATCCTGGATTCGAAACATGGCCTGAGTTCGGTGCTGGAGAATCCTCTCGGGGTCCTCCGGGTGTGGGAGGGGGGCATGGCGAGCCACGGAGGAATTCTGGGGCTGTTCATCTTCACGTGGGTTTATTCGCGTCGGAAGAAGGTTTCCTGGACCGGACTCGGTGACGGTCTTTGCGTGGTGGCTCCGGTGGGTTTGTTTTTCGGCAGGATCGCCAATTTCATCAATGGCGAGCTCTATGGCCGGGTTGCGCCCGGAATCTCATGGGCGATGAAGTTTCCCCTGGCGCTGAGGGACAACAAGATCGAGGAGGAGAACTTTGGGGCTGCCGTCCGGACGGTCTCTGAGGTGGTGCCGGGATTGCTGGAGGACTCAAACGGCAATCTGAAAAGTCAGGCGGACATCTTCAGTGGACTGCTGGAGGCGACGCGTTCCTCCGTCGATGCGCGCAAGGCGGTTGAGCCTTTCCTGGAGCCCAGGCATCCCTCCCAGCTCTATGAAGCCGGTTTGGAGGGACTTTTGCTGTTCGCGATCCTCTGGACGATCCGGATCAAGTTTCCCAAGGCACCTGAAGGTCTTCTGACCGGGCTGTTCTTTGGGCTGTATGCCGTATTCAGAATCTTCGCCGAGCAGTTCCGCGAGCCCGATTCGGCCCTTGTCGGTGCGACCACGAAAGGCCAATTCCTCTCGTTCTTCATGCTTCTCTTCTCGGCCGCTTTCCTGGCGAAGGCCTATCGATCGGCCCGAGTGGCATGAAGGGACAACCTTCAGCGCGGAATCACCAGGGATTTTCCTGGCTGAATGAGGGTTCCACTGATGCCGTTTGCCCGCTGAAGAGCCGAGACGGAAGTGCCATTGCGGGATGCGATCAAGGAAAGTGAATCTCCCTTCTTGACGACGTAGCGGGACGGGCTGGAGCTTTTTGATTTGCTCGACTTGGCGGTGGTGGTCGATTTGGGCTTCGACTTGGAGGCCACCGCTTCGCCCGACTTCGGCTTCGGTTTGCTGGCCGTGACCGACTGGGTTCTGGATTTGGTCTTTCCACTTGAGACGACTTCCGACCCTTGGCTGCGACTTGGTTTCGGGGACGTGCTGGCGGCCTTCTCTGCGGGCAGATCCGACAGCGGGACCGCATTCGCAGGGGGTTGCTCATTGGAGGCGATGGATGGCGGGACCTCGTCGCTCACAGCGGCAGGGGAGCTCTTCCTGCCCCATTTTGAAGGGGTGTCCGCCCAGGCCTCGACGTAGTTGCCGTTGTGGTCAAAGGGACCGGTTCCACCCGGGTTGTTGCCGAAACCTCCGACGCTTCCTCCACAGCTGGAAAGGATTGCAGAGATGGCCGAGAGGGAAAGAAGAGAAATGGTTCGCGAGGTTCGCATGGCTGGAGTATGAGGAATTCCCCCCATTTGGCAAAGCATGATTCGGATTTCCGAAATTTTTCTGGACCGGTCCACGAGAGAGTTTGCCCTTGCTTTCAAGCGGATGGAGTGGCACCCAGTGGCATCCCGTATGGGGCATTAGCTCAGTTGGTAGAGCGCTTCGTTCGCAATGAAGAGGTCAGGAGTTCAAATCTCCTATGCTCCACTTTCCAAAAGTCTGGAAAGTAGCTTGGTACAAGGGTTTTCGAGACCTGAGTCCGTTGAAGGCATTTCCGGTGGAGTCCGTCGTTTTCCGCCCAAGTCCGGGAAAATGGTGCGTTTTTGGCAACCGTTTTGGCAACCGCTTAAGGTTTGTTAAGTAGTTCCCCGCCCGATTTTTTCGCATCCAGTTCAGCCGCCTGATTCGGTTCGTGTTGGAAATTTGTCCGTGCCCAG
>JAIXVN010000133.1 GCA_027483005.1 Verrucomicrobiaceae bacterium | reverse complement strand
ATCAACCGATGCGCCAAGGTCGTCAAGGGCGGCCGTCGCTTCAGCTTCTCCGCCCTCGTCGTCGCCGGCGACAAGGAAGGCAAAGTGGGACTTGGATTCGGGAAAGCCAACGAAGTGGCCGATGCCATCAAGAAGGCCAGCGAGTCCGCCAAGAAGTCTCTCAAGCCGATGAACATCGTCGATGGCACCATCCCTCACGAAATCGTCGCTGAATTCGGCGGTGGCAAGGTTCTTCTCAAGCCAGCGTCCCCGGGAACCGGGATCATTGCTGGTGGTGGTGTCCGGGCCGTCTGCGAAGCGGTCGGCATCCGTGACATCCTTGCCAAGTCGATGGGCTCCTCCAACCACGCCAACGTGGTCAAGGCCACCCTCAAGGCTCTTTCCCAGGTCCGCACCCGTGATCAGGTTCTTTCCTCTCGCGGCAAGAAAAAGAAGGAAAAGGCGATCTGAGGGAAAGGTTGGATGTTGAAGGCGAAAGGTGATTGAGGGCTTCGGTTCTCGGCCTGGAGCCTCTCATGATCCGCCTCAAACTACTAAATCTTCAAACTAATGAAACTTCACGAACTTCGCCCGAACAAGGGCGCCAAGCATCGGGTCAAGCGTCTCGGCAAGGGTGAAAGCTCCGGCCTGGGCAAGACCTGCGGCAAGGGCAACAAGGGCCAGAATGCCCGCTCCGGTGGTGGCACCCGCCCCGGTTTCGAAGGTGGCCAGATGCCGATTCATCGTCGTCTTCCGAAGCGCGGCTTCAACAACTACGAATTCCGCGATCAGGTGGCCGTGGTGAATGTGAGTCATCTCGACAAGGCCTTCGAAGATGGTGCGATTGTCAACGAGGACACCCTTCGTCTTGCGGGTCTCGTCAATGGCCGCTGCGACGCCATCAAGATTCTCGGCCAGGGTGAGATCAGCAAGAAGCTCACCATCGCCGTTGGTGCCGTGAGTGCTTCCGCCCGCGAGAAGATCGAAAAGGCCGGTGGCTCCATCGAGTCCGCCGCCTGACCCGGCCGTCCGGTCATCAACCTGTTCTCTCCGGTGAGGAAGCGCTTGCCCGCTTCCTTTCCGCGTCTATAAACCGCGAGTTCAAAAGTTTCCCAGCCCATCATGATTTCCGCGTTTGCGAACACTTGGAAGATCCCCGAACTGAGGGATCGCATTCTTTTCACCCTGGCGATGATCATCATCGTCCGTCTTGGAGTCCACATCACCCTTCCAGGCGTGGATGGAACGGTCATCAAGGCGTTCATGGATGCTCAGGCCAAGGCCGACCCCACCGCAGGGGGGGGGCTCAATGCGATGCTCGCCATTTTCTCAGGTGGGGGGCTTCAGCAAGCCGGCGTGTTCGCGCTGGGGATCATGCCCTACATCTCGGCATCGATCATGATTCAGTTGATGACGGCGGTGGTGCCGAAGCTTTCCCGCCTTGCCCGTGAGGATGGCGGACGCCAGAAGATCACCCAGTTCACCCGCTACCTGACGATCATCATTGCGCTGGTGCAGGGCTTTTTCGTGGCCAAGACGCTGACCAACCCGGATTCGATGCCCTATCTTTCCGGGATCACGAAATACGGGATCCTGGTCAAGGACCAGTCGGCCCTTTGGTTCGTTCTTGCGACACTGACGGTGGTGGCCGGGACCATGCTGCTGATGTGGATCGGGGATCAGATCACTGAGCGAGGCATTGGCAATGGCACCTCCATCATCATCACGGTGAACATCGTGTCCTCTTTCCCTGCGGCGTTGATTCAAGCTTGGAAATTCTTCATCACGGGCAATCAGACGGGGGCAGGCGTGGCGGAGAATCCTTTCCGCGCCGTCATGATGGTGGTCATGATCGCGATGCTGTTGGTTGTGATCGCAGGGACCATCGCCATCACCCAGGCCCAGCGCCGGATCGCGGTGCAGTATGCCAAGCGGGTGGTCGGTCGGAAGCAGTTCGGCGGCCAGACCCAGTATCTCCCCCTGAAAGTCAACTACGCCGGGGTGATGCCGATCATTTTTGCCACGGCGGTTCTTTCGCTACCTCCGATGATGCTGACCTGGTTCTTCCCAGGGGAGGGCTGGGCGACCAAGATCAACGGAGCCCTGGGTGGTGGCCAGCCCTGGCATTACGTGCTCGGAGCCATCTTCATCTTCTTCTTCTCCTACTTCTGGGTGGCGACCATGTTCCAGCCTTCCCAGATTTCCGAGGATCTCAAGCGCAACGGTGGCTATGTTCCGGGGGTGCGTCCTGGAAAGCCGACTGCGGAGTTCCTTGATTTCACGATGACCCGCCTGACTTTCGCAGGCGCCATTTTCCTGACCTTGATCTACGTGTTGCCAGCTCTGGTCGGCACGACGGTCGGACTTCCCCTGGACTCACTGGTTTTGCACTTCTTTGGTGGCACCAGTCTGCTGATTCTGGTCGGCGTGGTTCTCGATGTGATGCGCCAGGTGGAAACCCACCTGATCCAGCGTCACTACGATGGCTTCCTCCGCAAAGGCAAAGTGAAGGGCCGCTATGACCGTCTCGCCCAGACAGGCAATGCGGCCTCCCGCACGGCTCTGATCTACCTCTACACGGTCGTTGCCATTCTGGTGGTGCTCGGCATGGCGGTCTGGTTCTACAACCGCTCCAACTGAGGGGCCTTTTCTCCATGCCGCTTCGTGTCGTGCTTCTTGGTCCGCCGGCCTCCGGCAAGGGGACTCAGGGAAAGCGGCTCGCGGAAGCGGCTGGAATCGGTTATCTGAGCACGGGTGCCCTCCTCAGGGAGGCGGTCGAGAATGGCTCCGCCCTCGGCCATCAGGTCAAGCCGATCCTCGATCGAGGTGGCTACGTCCCGGATGACCTGATGTGTGGCGTGCTCGGAGATTGGTTGGAACGTCACGAGGGCGGTTGGCTGCTCGACGGGTTCCCAAGAAGCCTGCCGCAGGCGGAATTTCTGGACGGCTGGTTGGCTGCCCGTGGGCTCAAGCTGGACAGGGTGATCGCCCTTGAGGTTCCGCTTGATGAGCTTCTGCGCCGAATCGCCGGGCGGGTGGAGTGCCCCGAGTGCCGCTGGACCGGTCAGCTGTCCGAGCTGGATGTGGATCGGCATTGCCCGGTCTGCCATGCGGGGACGGGTCGTCGTGAGGATGACAGTGAGGAGAATTTCCGCAGCCGTCACGCCGCCTATCAACAGTACACCCTGCCGCTGATTGGCTACTACGAATCCCGTCATTGCCTGGCCCGCTGCGACGCCACTGCTGCAGTGGACGAGGTGGCGGCTTTGATCCGCAGCTTGTTTTTTCCAGTCAGCCCGCTTTCCTGAGCCCTAGTTTCCCGTTCCATGTCACGCCACGTCCGAATTCCCATCAAGTCCGCCCGCGAGATCGAGAAGATGCGCGAGGCCGGCCGTGTCGCTGCGGACGTGCTTCAGAAGCTGGCGAAGATGGTGGAGCCGGGCCGGACGACGGGTGAGATCGACGCGCACGCTGCGGTTCTGATGCGTCAGCACGACAGCAAGAGCGCCTTTCTGGGCTATCGGGGGTTCCGGGGGCAGATCTGCATTTCAGTCAATGAGGAGGTTGTCCACGGGATCGGTGGCCCGCGCCGCATCCAGCCGGGTGACATCGTCAAGATCGACGTCGGAGTGGTGAAAAGTGGGTTCATCGGCGACAATGCCACGACGGTCGCGGCAGGGGATGTGCCGCTTGAAACGAAGCGCCTGATGATGGCGACCGAACAGTCGTTGTATGAGGCGATTTCGTGGGCACGTGCCGGGCGCCGTCTGGCGGATCTTTGTGGCTCGGTGGAGGACTATGTGAAGCCTCTTGGTTTCACGATCGTCCGCGACTTCGTCGGCCACGGAGTTGGCAGGAAGCTTCACGAGGAGCCTCAGGTCCCGAATTATCGTCCGAGCGGAAAGAGTCCGATCCTGGCTGCGGGCATGACGCTGGCGATCGAGCCGATGGTGAATGCGGGGCGGCCCGGAATCCGGATTCTTGAGGATGGCTGGACGGTGGTCACGGAAGACGCCAGGCCCTCCGCACACTATGAGCATACCGTGCTGGTGACCGAGGGTGAGCCGGAAATCCTGACCTGGCGTCCGCGCGAGGCGACTGCGGAGTTGCTGGGGATTTGAAACGGATGGCGGCAGGTGAGATCACCTGGGTCTGAACCATCCTGGTCGCGGTAGCTGGGAGCCTCCATGATTTCCTCCACGCCCGTCTTGCCTTGGCTGGCCGAGCCGGTATGTTTCGGCCTCTTCCGACCATGACGCCGTTCCTGCGCAAACTTCTCGGCATGAACTGGATGCTGGTTCTGGTCATGTATGGATTACTGATCTTCGGTCTCTTCATGATCGAGAGTGCAGCGCGTCATCTGGCGGTCCCAGCCAACCTCACGGGGAAAATCTCGGCCGGTGCCTACTATGCGGCGATGGACAAGAAGTGGATCGCAATGGGCAGTGTGGCCTTTTTTGCGGCGGCTTTCATCAACTACAGTTGGATTCGTTGGTTGGGTCTGCCGGTCTATCTTGGCAGCCTTGTATTGATGCTGGTCGCGATGAAACAGGACAACGCGGTTCACCAGATCAAGCTCGGGTCGCTGGTGTTCCAGCCCGCGCAACTGGGTGTGGCCTCGGGAATCCTTCTGATCGCCTGGTTGCTTCAGGATCTCCCCAAGTTGCACCGATGGTTCGGCCTGCCGTTCGCCAGGATCGCGCTGATCAGTGTCGTCTCGGCGATTCCGTTCCTGGTGGTGATGAAGATGGGCGACATGGGATCGGCGCTGGTTTGGGGGCCCGTGGCCGTGGTGGCGCTCGTGATTGGCGGGGTTCCTTTCCGCTATCTTTCCTTCATCACGTTCATCGGGATCGGAATGATCGCGATCCTGAACTTCGTTGTTCTGCCGATGGTTTCAAAGCGTGGTCCGGAGCGAATCGATCTTTGGTTGAAGATGCTGCGCCGGGAGGAGGTTGACACGAATGGTGAGGCTTACGCGGCATATCATGTCTCGATGGCGGTCGGGAAGGCCGGATGGAAGGGTGTTGGTTGGAACGCCACCACCGAGAAGGGTTCCTTGCATGCCCGGAAGTTCATTCCCTGGGAAACCGCGCACAACGACTTCATCTTCGCAGTCATCGCCGAGGAACTGGGCTTCCGCGGCAGCCTGTTGCTGATCACGGCCTTTGCCCTCTTGCTGATCCAATGCCTGTTCATCGCGTTCTACAGCCGCGACATGACCGGGCGACTCCTCGTCTGCCTGATTGTCGCGTTGTTTTTCGCCCACATTTTTGAGAACATCGGCATGTGTGTGCTGCTGCTTCCGATCACCGGGATTCCGCTGCCCTTGGTCAGCTACTCGGGAACTTTCGTGGTGATCTGCATGTTCCTGCTGGGTCTGGTGCAGAGTGTGTGGATCCACCGGAACGAGGTGATCGAGACGGCGGACGAGGGGTGAACTGGGACGGTGGACAGGATGATCCATCACGATTCGCCATTTCCCATTGCCCCTGAATCCTGAAAGTCCGACCACGAAATTCACGAAGCATCCCGAAATTCGGGGAGTTGGGAATTGCGTCGGACCCATTCATCAGTTCTGTGCGAGGACCGTCACGATTGCGTCTCCGCTCGTGCCTGTTCGTGGCTTTCGTGGTTTCCCATTTTTCTCCCATGGTTGTGCCATCTCCACCTCACTCCCCGTGGCAGCAACTGGGCAGTTCAGCCTTCGGCTTCCCGGCGGGGGATTCATGTGACCTGAAGTCCGGCAAGGTGCCATGAAGTCTCCAGGCGAGAACGAGAGCGGTCGTGACGGCCAGCCCGCGTTGCATCCGTTTCAGGGTCAGTGGCGTGAGCTT
>JAIXVN010000179.1 GCA_027483005.1 Verrucomicrobiaceae bacterium | reverse complement strand
GGTTTCCTGCATCTACGGTCTCGGTTCGCCCGACGACTACAAGGACATGATGGTTCCGGTCTGGGTCGGACAGGAGCTCCGTCGCGACGAATTCCTCCAGCAGCTCGTTGGCATGCTGTTCGAGCGCAATGACATCGCCTTCGGTCGCGGGAAATTCCGGGTGCGTGGCGACGTGGTCGAGGTCCATCCGGCCTATCTTGATGAAACCGCAGTGCGCGTTGAGTTCTTCGGCGACGAAATCGACCGCATCACCACGATCGACACTCTAACAGGTGCGACGATCGATCGCGTCAACCAATACACCTTTTTCCCGGCCAAGCAGTTCGTCACGCCGGGTGACAAGCTCAAGCGCGCCGTCGTGGAGATCCGCAAGGAACTCGATGCGCGGATCGATCAGTTCGAGAAGGAAGGCAAGCTCATCGAGGCACAGCGCCTGCGGATGCGCACCGAGTATGATCTGGAGATGATGCAGGAAATGGGCTTCTGCCAGGGCATCGAGAACTACTCGCGGCACATGACCGGCCGCGAGCCTGGTGCGCGACCCTACACCCTGTTGGATTTCTTTCCGCGTGACTACATCCTGATGGTCGATGAAAGCCACGCCTCGATTCCGCAGATCGGTGGGATGTTCGAGGGCGACAAGAGCCGCAAGACCGTGCTGGTGGATCATGGTTTCCGCCTGCCGAGCGCGATGGACAACCGCCCGCTGCGTTTCGATGAGTTCATCGACATGACCGACCAGCGGCTCTACGTCACCGCCACGCCCGGGGCCTTCGAGGTGGTGAATTCACGACCGGAAAACAAGGGCTTCATCCCGGTGAACGAGAAGGACTCGCGCGGCAACAAGCTGATTGATCTGAAGAAGCTCAACATCGTTCCGAGCAGCAGCGTCGAGCCAGTCGAGGCCTTCGATCCGGAAAAGCGCGGCACGCCATTGATCATCGAGCAGATCATCCGGCCCACGGGCCTGCTCGATCCCGTCGTCCACATGCGGCCCTTGCGCGGGCAGATCGACGAGACCATCGAGCTTTGCCGCCAGCGGGTCGAGATCGGCGAACGGGTGCTCGTCACCACGCTTACCAAGAAAACCGCCGAGGATCTAACAGAATATCTTTTGGGCACCGGCTTGAAGGTTCGTTACCTGCACTCCGACATCGACGCGGTCGAGCGGGTGGAAATCCTCCGCCAGCTCCGTGCGGCGGCCTTTGACGTGCTGGTCGGCATCAACCTCCTGCGTGAAGGCCTTGACCTCCCGGAGGTTTCGCTGGTCTGCATCCTCGATGCCGACAAGGAAGGCTTCCTTCGAAATGAAACCAGCCTCATCCAGACCGCCGGTCGCGCCGCGCGGCATTTGAACGGCGAGTGTTATCTGTTCTGCGATGTCGTCACCGACTCGATCCAGAAGCTGCTCGACGTCACCGAGTATCGCCGCACCCGCCAGCGGGAGCACAACGAACTCCACGGCATCACGCCGATGAGCGTGAAGCGTGCGGTGCAGGAAAGCCTCCAGGTTTACTCCCATCAGCGCGAGGATGCGGACAAGCTCAACTCTTCGATGGTCGCGGAGGACGAGGCCGTTTACGACAAGGTCCGCGTCCTCGCCGAACTGGAGGAGGAAATGCGCGAGGCCGCCTCAAGGCTGGAGTTCGAACGCGCTGCCCATCTCCGAGATCAGATCACCGCGCTGAAGGAAGGCCGTCAGCCACAGACCGATGAAGGAAAGAAACCGAAAGGCGGCATCAAGTATCCGAAGGGCCGGGGGAGGAAGAAGTGAACAGTCGCCCGTCTTCATTTTCCGATTGTCTGTGGCAATGAAGACTGGTCGTGTTTTAGGTCCTTTTGTGCCCCCCGCGTAACTTCACGACGAGAAACGTCCCACCCCGTTCCGGGACCATGCTCATGATTCGTCCGACGAAGCGGATGGCGAGACCGGCGGGTTGGATCGGGCGGGGGCCGCCTTCGGCAACGTCCGGATGATCCTTGTCATGCATCTTCATCATCGACCAATCCAGCTCCTGCCCATCGACAGGCACCGCCGGATCGACTTACGTCGTCTTGTCCTGCGACTCCACCGGCCCGCAGGTGGGATCGGTCTGGGCGAGCAGAGAAGACGCGGTGATGGCCAGCGCAGCGATCAAACACCTCGGTTTCATAAGGAACCCCGAAAGCATGCCGGGAAACCGCAGGGAGTCGAGGAGAAGAGGCGGGAGTGGCGGATGTGGAACATCATTCCTCGCCGAGGCTTCGAACGACAGGTCGGTGGTCCAATCTCGAATTTGGGAGAGTGCAAGACCTGGCTCGCTAATACACTTGCCAGCCGCCTCCAGCTCTTGCCAAGCCTCCCCACGCCCGCCAGCATGGACGGCAGGATGCGTCAGCGTTCCGAGCCTGATTCCGCCAATCTTCTGCGACCGATGAATCCGCCCAAGTCCATCTACCACGATCTCCCGGAACTTCAGGGTTCTGTGGTCCGTGAGGAGCACATTGAAATGGGCTTCGTCGGCACCCTTCAGAAGCTGAAATACGAATACCGCGCGGACATCACCAACCGCGCCATGCTGGAGGCCAACTTCCGGGAAAAATTCGAGGCCTTGAACCGCGTCCACCTCACGGATTCCGAGTTCGCCCGCCTGCTGGATGAAATCGTCACCCCGGACGTCTTCGCCGCCTCCAAGATCCTCCGGAGCATCAACAGCTTCACCCGCGACGACGGCACGCCGCTGAACTACACCT
>JAIXVN010000478.1 GCA_027483005.1 Verrucomicrobiaceae bacterium | reverse complement strand
GATGCGCACCCTCGGCCGGCCGAACCGCGAGCAGATCGTCACCACCCGTCCCAACGACCTCACCACGCTGGAAGCCATGGACCTCAACAACGGGGCCATTCTTGACCAACGTCTCGGCGAAGGTGCCAAGTCCCTCCTCGGTCGGAACTTCTCGAGCTCCGGTGAGCTGGCCACCTTCGTCTGGAGGTCCGCCCTCAGCCGCGACCCGACTGCCGAGGAGCTTCAGATCGCTGTGTCCCTGCTCGGTCCCAAGCCCGAGGCCTCCACCGTCCAGGATTTCCTCTGGGGAATCTGCATGCTCCCCGAATTTCAAATCATCCGCTGAACCGCCGAAGCCATGAACCCACTCAGCCTCGATCCCGATCAACCACGCCGGGACTTCCTCAAGAAACTGTCCGCTGCCTCGCTGGCTGCGATGATGGCGCGCGCACCGCGGGCCTCTGCGGAAACGATTTCCCAACCGAAGGCCACCGCCGACGCCTGCATCCTCCTTTGGATGGGTGGCGGCATGGCTGCGCCCGAAACCTTTGATCCCAAGACCTACCAGCCCTTCGTCAAAGGCGCGCCGGTCTCAAAGATGCTCTCGACCTTCCCGTCGATCGACACCTCGGTGGACAACATCAAGATCTGCCAGGGCCTGGAACAGATCGCCAAGGTGATGGATCGCGCGACCTTGATCCGCTCCGCCGTCCAGCCGGACCTCGGCAGCATTCTCCATTCCCGCCACCAGTATCATTGGCATACCGGCTACGTGCCGCCCCAGACGGTGGCTGCGCCGCACATTGGTGCATGGATGGCCAAGGTCCTCGGTCCGCGCAATCCGGTGATGCCCGCCTTCATCAACATCGGCCAGAGGCTCGAAGGGGTGGGCGAGTCCGAGGAGCTCAAGGCCTTCACCACCGCCGGATTCTTCGGATCCGAGTTTGGACCGATGAACCTGCCTTTCCCCGATGAGGCCATGCTCGCCGTCAGGCCACCGAAAGGCATGGAGCCCGGTCGTTTTTCAAATCGCCGCGCCTTTTTCCAGAAACTGATCGACCGCAATCCGCATCGCGATCTGATGTCGGACCACCAGCAGGAGTCGATGCTCCGCTCGCTGGAAAACGCCCACCGACTGCTCTCCGCGCCTGAGGCCAAGGCCTTCGATCTCGGACGTGAGTCAAAGGAAACCCGGGCCGCTTATGGCGACAGCCGCTTCGGGCAAGGCTGCCTGCTGGCGAGAAATCTCGTCGAGAATGGGGCCCGCTTTGTCGAGGTCACCACCGAGTATGTGCCTTTCCTGCATTGGGATACCCACAAT
This sequence comes from Verrucomicrobiaceae bacterium, assembly GCA_027483005.1. Taxonomy (GTDB): domain Bacteria; phylum Verrucomicrobiota; class Verrucomicrobiia; order Verrucomicrobiales; family Akkermansiaceae; genus Luteolibacter. The sequence goes on along the minus strand of JAIXVN010000478.1, from coordinate 9,252 downwards.
GACGGGCACGAGGTCGTGGACCGGATGCATCGCGAGATCGATGGTCCCATCGCCCGCCTCATCCTCGATCTGGAGGAACGCAAGCTCCTCGACCGCACCCTGGTGGTCATCGCCTCCGAATTCAGCCGCGATGCGATGATCGAGGGAGTGCCGGGATCCAAGGCGGGGGATCAGTCGCGAGCCAAATCCGACACCCTTGAGGAATCCAAGCACTACGGTTTGCATCGCCACTTCACCGGCGGCACCTCGGTGGTGATGTTTGGAGGAGGCATGAAGAAGGGTTATGTTTATGGCGAAACAGCGCCGGAACGGCCCCTCATCGCCGTCAAGAATCCGGTCAGCATCCCCGACCTCCACGCCACGATCTTCACCGCCATGGGCATCAACCCGAAGACGATGTATGAAATCGAGCAGCGTCCGTTTTATGCGACCATCGATGGCCTTGGGAAACCGGTGATGGACGTGTTTGCGTGAGGTCAAATGCCACGAAACGTGTCCCGCCTGTCGCAATAGGGAATGATTCCCCCACCGAGACCACTGAAACACGCTCTCAGCGTTTCCCGCTCATGAAAATCTCCGGGACGGAGAACATGCCAACCAGCGTGAGCACTGCCAGGATCGCGATGCCCCAGAACCCGATTCCGATCGTCCAGATGGCAAGCTGGGTGAGGACTCCCAATCCCGCGATGGCGATGGGGACCTTGCGGTTGCCCTGAACCCAGCTGACGATGGTCACGACAATCCAGACGGAGGTGATGAGATAATACATGGGAGGGAAGCGTGCCGAATGGCTTCCTTGCAACTGCCCGAAGAGTGTCGAGCTTGCAAGACGCGAACCATTGACTGCCAGCCCGATTCTGCCTCCATGGCCCCATGCTCAAACGACACCTCGCTTTCCTCGGTGTGCTGATGACACCGTTAGTCTTCGCCCAGAGGGTGGAAGTTTCTGCGGATCTCGCGACATTCACTCGGGACGGCAAGGTGCCAGGGATGGTCGCGGCGAACACCTCCGACTACCCATTGGGCAAGAGACGATGAGAGGAACGATCTGGTGCCTGCACGGAGCAGTCGGCCAAGCGGCGGACTGGCAGGATTTTGCCGTGCCGGCCTGGGCTGTGCGGCGGGTGGATCTCTGGCGATTCGTGGCCTGTTGTCCGATGCCGATCGCGGAGTTCGGTCGGGCGCTGAACGAGGAGGCCCGCGCGACTCCGGGGCGGAAGGTTCTGTTAGGCTACTCGATGGGCGGGCGGATGGCCCTGCATGCCCTGCTGGAAAAGGATTCGCCCTGGGACGCGGCGATCATTGTGTCCGCGCATCCGGGTCTGGAGTCGGAGGAGGAGCGGTCCGCAAGACGGGTTCAGGATTCCGAGTGGGCGGCAAGGGCGCTTCAGCTGGACTGGCGGGACTTTCTAACAGCCTGGAATGCCCAGCCGGTGCTCGGTGGCGAGGCTGCGGGCATGGCGGACCGGAGATTGCTGGCGAGCCGGAAGCAGGAAGTGGCGCGGAGTTTCATGGACTGGTCGCTCGGGGCGCAGGAGCCGCTTTGGGACAGGCTTTCGGAGATCCAGGTGCCGCTGCTGTGGGTCGCGGGCGGTCGTGATGAAAAGTTTCGAATGCTCGGCGAGCGGGCGATTTCCGCAGTTCCAGGCGCGAGGTTCATGGTGTTGGAAAAGGCCGGGCATCGGGTGCCGTGGGAGGCGGCGGAGGAGTTTTCCGGCGAAGTGAACGATTTTTTAACCACGGATGGACGGGCATGAACACGGATGGAAGAGAGCCGGGGCTGAGAGTCTCGCTGCTTTCGTTTTGAATTTTATGCTTAGGATTCTGCGCTTTTTACGCCCACACTCTCCACGTCATGTGGTCCACCGTGAAAGAATTCGAGGACATCCGTTACGAAACGACGGATGAGGGGCAAATTGCCAAAATCACCATCAACCGCCCGGAGGTGCGCAATGCCTTTCGTCCGAAGACGGTGATGGAGCTTCTGAAGGCCTTTGATCTGGCCCACGAAGATCCAAAGGTCGGGGTGATCATCCTCACCGGCGAGGGCGACCTGGCCTTCTGCTCAGGCGGCGACCAGAAGGTCCGCGGCCATGCCGGCTACATCGGCGAGGACGGCATTCCGCGCCTCAACGTGCTGGATCTCCAGAAAAAGATCCGCTCGCTGCCGAAGCCGGTGGTGGCGATGGTGGCCGGTTACGCGATCGGCGGTGGCCATGTGCTGCACATCGTCTGCGACCTCACGATCGCCGCTGACAATGCCCGCTTTGGCCAAACGGGTCCGAAAGTCGGATCCTTCGACGGTGGACTTGGCTCCAGTTACCTCGCCCGCATTGTGGGCCAAAAGAAGGCCCGGGAAATCTGGTATCTTTGCCGCCAGTATGACGCCCAGCAGGCGCTCGACATGGGGCTGGTCAACACCGTCGTTCCGCTCGCCGATCTTGAAAAAGAGACCCTCCAGTGGTGCCGCGAAATGCTCGTCCACTCGCCGCTGGCCCTGCGCTGCCTGAAGTCCGCCCTCAACGCCGACTGCGATGGTCAGATGGGACTGCTCGACCTCGCCGGCAATGCCACGCTGCTCTATTACATGAGCGAGGAAGGCCGCGAAGGGAAACAGGCGTTCATCGAAAAGCGGAAGCCGGATTTCTCGAAATTTCCGAGGGTGCCTTGACCCCGCTATCCAACCGTGCGATGCATTTGCGACAAATGAGAACGTTCACCGCCGTAGTCGAACGCGATTCCTCCACCGGTCTTTTGGTTGGCCATGTGCCTGGGTTTCCTGGAGCGCATAGCCAGGCGGAAACGTTCGAGGAGCTTCAGGAGAACCTCTCTGAAGTGATAGGCATGTTGTTGGAAGATGGGGACCCGCACATGGACGCGGAGTTCGTTGGCACCCAACTCATCCGTGTGGCTTAAAATGGGAAGTCTTCCTGTTTTGAAGCCCGCTGAGGTGTGTCGCTTGCTGGAAAAGCTGGGTTTCGCCCCGGTAAGGCAGCGCGGCTCTCACGTGCAGTATCGACATCAGGATGGTCGCGCAACCACCGTGCCGGTTCATAAGGGCCGAGATTTGTCTCCATTGCTGTTGAGGCAGATCATGAAGGACATCGGAACCACATCTGAGGAGTTCCTGGGAAAATGAGTCTGATCAAGCCCATCCTCCTGGCCTCCAGGCCGAAGACCCTGCCGGCCGCCGTGGTGCCAGTGTGGGCGGGCTGCGTGCTGTCGTGGAAATTGACCGGATCGTGGGACGGTTGGCTGGCCTTCTTCACCCTGGCCGGGGCGGTGTGCATCCAGATCGCGACGAACTTTTTCAACGATGCCATCGATGCCGCGAAGGGTGCGGACACGGCCAAGCGGCTCGGCCCGGTGCGGGTGACGGCGAGCGGCCTGCTTTCCCGGAAGACCGTGATGCTTTGGGCGGTGGTCTTCCTCGTGCTGGCGTTCGCCTGTGGTGTGCCGCTCTATCTGCAAAGAGGTTGGCCGATGCTGGCGATCGGCGTGCCGTCGTTGTTCCTCGCCTACGGCTACACCGGCGGACCCTGGCCGCTGGCGTATCGCGGGCTCGGTGAGCTGTTCGTGATCCTGTTCTTCGGCTTCGTCGCGGTGACCGGCACGGTGTTCGTGCAGACCGGCGAGTGGCGACAGGAGGCCCTGCTGTTAGGCGGGCAGATCGGCCTGCTTTCGGCGGTGCTGATCTCGATCAACAACCTTCGCGATCGGGAAGAGGATGCCACGACTGGAAAGCGCACATTGGCTGTTAGACTCGGACCGAAGTTCGCGATTTCGATCATCTGGCTGGAAACCAAGGTGGCCGCGCTGGCGGGACTCGGCTGGATCTTTTTCAAACACCCGGAGTGGATGATGGCCAGCGCGCCGGTCTTCGGGCTCGGCCTGCGGATCCTGTGGGGAATCATCACCACAGCTCCGGGCCCCGGCTACAACCGGTTGCTGGCTCTCGCCGGCTTGCAGCTCATCCTCTTCGCGGCGGCGTTCCATGCGGTGGCCGTGCTGATTCACTGACGATTTTCCATGGACGTTATCTCCAACAGTTCCCGCCCGCCGGTGTGGATTTCCCACTACCAGCTCAAGAGCCACACAAAGCTCAACGCGGCCTCTTCGCGCAGGGAGTTCAATGGCGTGCTGATCCGGATCGGATCGGGCTTCGGCTGCCTGCATCCGTGGCCGGAACTGGGCGACCCAACGCTTCAGAAATGCCTGGAGGATCTTGCGGGTGAGCGACGTCGATCGATCGTCCGACGTGCGGTGCGCTGCGCGGAAATGGACGGGATTTCCCGTGAAAACGATGACTGGCTTTTCGAGGACATGGAGATCCCGACGAGTCACGCGACCTTGGTTTCGAAAGAGGCGGCGACCGTGGCCGCTGCGGTCGAGGCGGGGTTCACCACCATCAAGCTCAAGGGAAACCGCGATCTGGATTCGCTTGGAACGTTTCTCAACGAGCAGGTGGCGGCGTTTCCGAAACTGATGTGGCGGATCGATTTCAATGAAACCGGCGAGGCAGTCGAAATGGCGGACTTTCTCAAAGCCCTGCCGGACGACACCCGGCGGCGGATCGATTTCATCGAGGATCCCTGCCCGTATTCCGAGACCACCTGGACGAATCTGAAGAAGGCCACCGGAGTCCGTCTGGCGGTCGATCGCGAAGCGGCCCCGAATTGCGATGCCGCCCAAGTGCTGGTCCTGAAGCCCGCCATCGACGAACCCTGGCTCCTCGCTGAAGCGGCGGCGAAACGCGGTCGGCCGCTGGTGGTGACCAGTTACATGGACCATCCGCTCGGACAGTGTTTCGCGGCCTGGGAGGCTGCGAGGCTGGGGCTCACGTTCCGGGGGCTTGTTCCCGTTTGCGGGCTCCAGACGCATCATTTGTTCGAAGCGAACGCGTTTTCGGAGTATCTAGGTCCCTGGTCGCCGACCTTCCAACCACCGGGAGGGAAGGGGCTTGGATTTGATGATCTGCTGGATGCCCTTGTATGGACGCGACTCGTTTGATCGACCCCGCCTTCTGGACGAATCCTGAACCGCTCGCAGTCGGGGATTCGGAGATGACTGCGTGGGTGAGGAGCATCGTGGAGTTGGAAGGGCACGTGTTGTTTCAAACTTCCGGTAGTTCGGGAACGCCGAAGTGGATCGCGCTTTCAAAGTCCGCCCTTCAGCTTTCCGCCGCCGCCGTGAACCGGCATCTGCTCGTCGAGGAAACGGCCTGCTGGGGGCTGACCCTGCCGCTGCACCACGTCGGAGGATTCGGGGTGGTCGCGAGATCCTATGAGGCGGCCTGTCGACTCGTGGAATACACCGGGAAATGGGATGCCGCACGTTTCTCGGAATGGTGCGCGGCGTTAGGGGTGACCCATGTCTCATTGGTTCCCACGCAGGTTTTCGATCTGGTTCAGGCGGACCTGAAGGCACCCCGTTCGCTGCGGGTGGTCGTCGTCGGAGGCGGACGTCTGGAGGAATCCACGGGATCTGCCGCGCGCGGACTCGGCTGGCCGGTGCTGGCCAGCTACGGCATGACTGAAACCGGGTCGCAGATCGCCACGCAGTCCCCTTATCTACTAGGATCGCCGTATCACCCCGCGCCGCTGCCGCTGCTGGACATCTGGGAGGTTGCGAATGATGGAGAGGGGCGCTTGCGGGTGGCGGGCCCTGCGCTGTTTTCCGGAACCGTGACGAAACATGAGGGTGGTCGTGCCTGGCATCCGAGAGCTGGTGACTGGCATGCGACGGGCGATCGGGTTCTTGTCGAGGGCAGGCAGTTGACTCCGCTTGGCCGCATGGATTCGGTGGTCAAGGTGCTCGGTGAACTCGTGGATCCGGAAGCCATCGAACGCGAGCTGATCGGACTTTCCTGCGAGGAGTTGAAAGCTGGAACCTTCGCGGTGGTCGCGATACCTGATGAGCGTGCCGGGCATCGGCTGATTCCGGTGTTTGAACAGGCCGTGAGTAAGGAATTGATCGCGCGGACTCTGGAGTCTTACGCGCGGATCACTCCTGGTTTCCGAAGGCTTGCCGAACCAGTGATCGTGGATGCCATTCCCCGCAGTGAATTAGGCAAGATCAAGAGGTTGGATCTGATTTCTTTTTCGCGCCTCTGATCATTTCGGGGTTGTCATCCCCCGCCGTCTGGCGATACTTCAGGTATCTTGAGTAAAAAGGCACTCACGAGGTCGCATTCAGGCGACTTGTTGGTGACCGGCGGCGGGCCGGGACACCTCCCGACGTTACCCGCCATGTGTCCCATCACACCAACCCCCAAATGATCAATCGTACCGACGAGTCTCAGGCACGCCTCTTCCAGGACAACAACCGTGCGGAGGGCCTGTCCGGGAGGAAGTCCGCAGGTTCCAAGGCGAAACCCTCGGATTTCGGCCTGAAAGCCCCGTCCCAGATCGTCAAGAACTACGTTCTCGACACGAACGTGTTCCTCCATGACCCGGCCTGCATCGAGCGTTTCAAGGAGAACCACCTCTGCGTGCTCGTTGACGTTCTCTCGGAACTGGATCGCTTCAAGTCCGAGCAGACCGAGCGCGGTGCCAATGCCCGCCGGGTCCATCGGCGGCTGACGGATCTTTTCTCCTGCACCGAGAAGGTGACCCAGGGTGTCGCCACCGAAGGCGGCGGGACCTTGCGCCTCGTGATCTATGACCCATCGAGCTGCACGAAGAATTCCGAAGAACTCAACCGCTTTTACCGCATTTTCCCTGACCGCGAGCGAGTCGATCACCGGATCCTCGCCGCCTGCCTGCTGCTGATGCAGCACAACTCGGCTCCGGTTGTGCTGGTGACCAAGGACATCAACATGCAGCTCAAGGCCCGTGCGGTGGGCATCGAGTGCCAGGACTATCTCAACGACAAGGTCGATGTGCGTGAGGTTTCGAACTACGAGACCCGTCGTATCGAGATCGCGCCGATGGAGCTCCAGCGTTTCGCCAGTTCCGGCATCATCGGAGTGGACGAGGACGTTCGCGGGAACGTCACCGTGAACGAGTATGTGCTCCTGAGTTCGGGGGAAAAGCAGACCATTCCCGCCCGTCTCGCAGCGGATGGCAGTTTCGTGCGATTGCAGATTCCCGAATGCCTGAAGATCCCGGACGGTCAGTCGCTCAAGCCGATGAACCTCGGCCAGCGCTGCCTGATCGACGCCCTCCTCAATCCCGACATCTCCCTCGTCACCTGCTACGGACATGCCGGTACGGGCAAGACGCTGGTGGCGGTCGCTGCAGGCCTTCATGAAATGTTCAACCGGCGCTACAATGGGCTCACGGTCAGCCGCCCGGTGGTCGCGATGGGAGATCAGCTCGGGTATCTTCCTGGTTCGCTCGATGAAAAGATGCGGCCCTGGCTGCAGCCGATCCACGACGCCCTCGATCTACTGATGCGGCCATCCGCACCTCTCGGTCCCCGCCGCAAGCAGGTGAAAAAGGACGGCCCCGATTCCGGAGCGAAGAAGCCGTATGAAGTCCTCATGGACCAGGGGATCCTCGAGATCGAGGCACTTTGCTACATCCGCGGCCGTTCGATCCCGAACCGCTTCTTCATTCTCGACGAGGCTCAGCAGCTCACCCCGCAGGAGGCCAAGACCATCGTCACCCGCATGTCGCGCGGCTCGAAGCTGGTTCTGGTCGGTGATCCGGCGCAGATCGACAACCCCTACGTGGACAGTCGCAGCAACGGCCTGGTTTACACCCGCAACCGCCTCAAGGGACAGGCCTTGGCCGCTCACGTCGCGCTGAGCCGTGGAGAGCGTTCCGAGCTGGCCGAAGCAGGCGCCCAACTGATGTGACGGGCTGCACGTTGACACTCAGCAACCGTCGGGCTTTACTCACACCAGATGAGCATTACCCGATGGTTGTTGACGACCGGTTTCGCGGTGGCTGCCAGCGGATGTGCGTTCCTACCGTCCGGCAGTGACTGGAAAGGGGCCGTTGCCACCCAGGTCAATCAGCTGGGATACCGCAACTGGATCGTGGTGAGCGAGGCCTCTTTTCCTGCCCACAGCCGTGCAGGAGTTCATCAGGTTTACGCGCCGGTGGAGGTTCCCGAGGCGATCGACTTCGTGCTCCGGTCGATTGAAAAGACGGAGCACGTTCGGCCACGGATCTATCTGGCTCGTGAGATCCGCTCAATCGAGAATGACTACGCGCCAGGAGTTGACGAGCTCAGGAAGCAGGTTGCCAACTCGCTGCACTCCCTTGAAGCGACCGAGCTAGACCATCAGGCCCTGCTGACCCTGATGGAGGATGCAAGTCGGAGTTTCGATGTGCTGGTGATCCGGACCAACACCGCCATCCCGTACTCAAGCGTCTTCATGGAGCTGCAACCGGGCTATTGGGACGCAGATTCGGAACAGCACCTTCGTGAAAAGATCCAACGCGATCGCATGAACAAGCTGGCGCGACCGATTCCCTGAGATCAACATCCCGCCGTGAGCCGTAAGGACGAAGAAATCCGGTTGGAGCGTGAGAGCGCATGGGTGGGAGACGCCGTTTTGGCCCTTTTCGCACGCGAATGGGTGCTGAACGAGCGCAAATGCATGGATGGTGAGTGGTTCACTGCTCTGACCTCCAACGACTTCCTCAGCGCCTTCGGCAATCCCACCCGGGTCGAGGCATCAATCGGGAAGCTCTACCGCGAGCAGGGCCTGGAGGCGGCGTTCAAGTGGCTGGAAGCCGAGTTTGTTCCTCATTTCCGCAAGCGGATGGCGAAACGAAACTGAACTGCCTGCGGATCGATTGTGCCCCGCCTGACCCTGCTGTTCCGGCGCTGCGGCTCCGTCTTGTCGGCTTCGAGTGTCGATGCGGAGTTCCGCCTCACATGCGCCGGTTGAAGGTTGGATCGGCGCTCTGCCTGCCCGATCCGTGATCAGGCTGTTGCAATCCTGCGCTTCCAATCACTCAGGGAACTGGATCCGGATCCCGGATCCGGTCCGAAACTACGGCAAATCTAGTAGCAATCCGTTGCCGCCGGGAAACTCCACCCTTGGTCACCCTCAATCGCGCAAACTCTTTCCAAAAAATGAAAGGAAAGCCGGTCTGTCAGAGGGAGTTCGCGAAAAAATCCCCTCGTCTTTTTTTATTGGTAATGAGGGCGTTGCGGGCTTGTTGGCGAAAGGTTTCAAAAAAGCTCACAAAATGAATTGACCCGTGGGATCCGGGTGGAGTAGCTTGCGCCTGTCGCCACGAAGCGGGCGACGCGAGAGACCGACAGTCGGTCGTGGTGGAAACACCCGATCGG
>JAIXVN010000324.1 GCA_027483005.1 Verrucomicrobiaceae bacterium | reverse complement strand
GTGGGGGATGGCATGGGGATGGATGGTATTCGGAAATGCGATCAAGGCAAAGCGCTTCCATTCAATCGTTCCGCACCTGAGTAAACATTGAAACCCGGAGGCCGGAGAAAGGCGACGAGGGTTTGGTTGGATTGCTTCGCGAACTCGATCGCCAGCGACGAAGGCGCGGACACCGCCGCGACCATCGGGATGCCCGCTGCCAACGCCTTCTGCATGACCTCGAAGGAGACGCGACCGGAAACGAGCAGGAACGAATCGGTTGGATCGAACTCATCCAACAAGGCGCGACCGATGACCTTGTCCACGGCATTGTGCCGGCCCACATCCTCGTGGATCGCCAGCAGTTCGCCGCTGCGGCTGAAGAGTCCACAGCCATGAAGGCCGCCGGTGGAGTTGAAGGTGATCTGCTTTTCGCGCAACAGATCAGGAGCCGCGAGGAGTACGCCGCGATCAAACACCGGGCCGTCGTTCAGGACCACCTGTTCTCCCATCACCGCGTCGATGGTGGCCTTTCCGCAAATGCCGCAAGAGGAGGCGCTGAAGAGATTACGGGAAAGGCGGGTGACATCCCATTCGACCTCGTCTGTTAGAAAGACCAGCGCGTGGTTGGCGTCGATCACGAGCTTCCGGATCTCCGCCCTGAAACGAATGATGCCCTCGGTTTTCAGGAATCCCGTCACCAGCACCTCGTCGTCGCCCGGCGTGCGCATCAGGACCGCGACCGGATGGCCGTCGATGGTGATCTGCAAGGGTTCCTCCACCGCCACGCGGTCCAGTTTCGACTCGCCGCTGGCGCTGATGAGGCTCACGGATTGATCCATGCCCCATTCCGCGCACCGGAACTTGCCGCCGTCAAATGGAAGGCCATCATTCGCCTGTGCGGGTCCTCTGGTTTTTCATCGCCTTCGCCGTCCTGACGCTCCTCACCTGGGGCCTCTGGGGGGGAGGCTTTGACTCGAAATTCGGCTTCGCTGGCACGGTGGCGTGGATGCAGTCGCAACCGCTCTGGGGCGGACTCGGCGGCGTCGGCCTCTTGATTGCGGACATCCTGATGCCAGTGCCAGGAACAGTGGTGATGTCGGCCCTCGGTTACGCCTATGGCCCCCTGCTGGGCGGACTCTTCGCCACGGTCGGCACGCTCGGAGCGGGACTTGCAGGCTACGGGCTCGGTCGGGTCCTCAACGAAAAGACGGCGCGACGTTTCCTCGGCGACGCGGACTTTGAGAAGGGTCGAGCTCTTTTCACGAAGGGCGGCGGCTGGATGGTCGCGCTGTCCCGTTCGCTTCCGATCCTGCCGGAAGCGGTGGCCGTCACCGCCGGGCTGGTGCGCATGCCCTTCGGACGCTTTTGCGTGTCGTTGGTCTGCGGTTGCGTCCCGCTGGGCTTCACCTTCGCCTGGATCGGAGCCAGCGGCCACGACACTCCCGGTTTGGCGATCGCCCTCAGCTTCATCGTCCCCGCCCTGCTCTGGTTCACGGCGAAAAGGCTGATGAAATGAAGGCGGATGGAACCGTTTCACGAACAAACATCCCTGAACGACCAAGGGGTGGCGAAACGGTCCCTGACGATCCGGAAAGCGTTTGAGGTCAAGCAGCAAGTCGGCGACGGAAGAACCCCAGCAATCCACAAATGGGAATCAGGAACTCCAGAACCTGGAGCAAACCTTGAGCCACCTCCCCTTCGGTGTAGAGCACGGTGTAGCTTTGAAGCCAATGTGTTCCGATCATGACGATCATGAGAACCAGCAACATCAGCCATGAGATATCCGGTTTCACATGAGTGATCCGCTCATCCTCGGCTTTCATTTTCTCAACCTGGCGGAAAGCCCGTTTCTGTGAATCGAGATACACCTTGGTGGCTTATCCACAAGACAGGTCCTCCCATCAGTTTCGAATTACGGAACAAGTGTGTCAACGCGACGACCCCGGCCATCGACCTGGGACCACAGAGGACAAGCGCTGAGATCGGGGTTGAATCCAATGATCTTCCGTGGTCCTCTCGACGCTAGTAAGTGTAAATGGATCCTGAATTGCCCATGACCCTGCCGATCCGGAACTTTGAATCCTTCACAGGGAGAGTGCTTCGCCTGTCAGCGGCCATTTTCACCGCCGCCCTGACCTCTTCTCCCGGTCAGGAAACGATCCGCCCGGAATTCCCAGCCGGCATCCGACTCCTCGCCGCAACGCGTGGCGAGGCCGCCATTGGTGCATTGGGCAACAGGTTGCCGGAACTCGCCGCCCATTACCGCAAGACCCCGGAGCAACTCCGCGCCCTGTTCCGCTCCGACCACTGCCTCCAATCCAACTCCGAGGGACGACTCTTCTATTCGTGCGAGCTTCATGCCCCCGTCGCTGCGGCGGAAGCTCCCAGCGCCGCGATCGGCACCACCGACCCGGCACCTTTCCCGACTGAGGAAGCGTTCCTGCTGCACAGCCGCCCCGGTGCCAATCGCGTCATCTATCTCGATTTCGACGGCCACGTCGACAACACCTCAGGCTACTGGAAGGATGGGGCCTCCGCGCCGCCCTTCGACACCAATGGCGATCCTGCCACCTTCACCAGCAGCGAGCGCGAGCGAATCATCTACATCTGGCAGCGCGTCGCCGAAGACTATGCGATGTTCGACATTGATGTCACCACCCAGGACCCCGGGGTTCCTGCCTTGAGCAAATCAAATTCCAGCGACCTGACCTATGGCATCCGGGTATGCATCGGCGGCAGCAGCGGCGGAGCCGGTGACTGGTACACCAGCAGCGCGGGAGGAGTGGCATTCGTGGGAACCTTTGATGTGGCCAGCGACGTTCCCTGCTGGGTGTTTCCGGGAAATCTGGGCAACAGCGAAAAGAACATCGCGGAAGCCACCAGTCACGAGGTCGGCCACACGCTCGGATTGAATCACGACGGCGTTACCGGCGGGGCGTCCTACTATTCAGGCCAGGGCAACTGGGCGCCCATCATGGGCGTCGGCTACTCCAAGGAAATCGTGCAATGGAGCAAAGGCGAATACACCAGTGCGAACAACACGCAGGACGATCTCGCCGTCATGCTCACCCAGGGCGCGGTCTATCGCCCGGATGATCACGGCAGCACCACCGCCACGGCCACCGTGCTCTCGGCCGATACCATTCCGCTCCTCACCGAGGGCGTCATCGAAAAACGAACCGATCTGGATTTCTTCCGCGTCACCGCAGCTGGTGGTTCGCTCGCCATCAACGTCAAACCAGCTCCCCGCGACTCCAATCTCCGCATTGAGGTGAAGCTCTACGATTCCGCCGGCACGCTGCTGCAGACCGCCAATTCCGCTGACACCGCTGCCGGCACCCAGCAGGTCACTCTCACCCGCTCCGTGGCCCTCGGCGATTATTTCTTCTCCGTGGACGGCATCGGCAACGGCGATCCGCTCACCACCGGATACACGGATTACGCCAGCCTCGGCCAGTTTCTCATCTCGATCACCGGCGTGATTCCGACAGGTGCCACCTGGCTGCCGACCGCCGCCGCTTCCTATCAGTGGAGCACCGGCACCAACTGGTCCGTCAATCCGGTCCCCAATGCCGCCGGAGTGACCCTCCGCATCAACAACAACATCGCGGGCAATCAGACGGTCAACCTGACCACCTCGGCCACGCTCGGCTCCCTGTTTCTGGGAGACTCGAACGCCACCCACGGTTTCACCCTCGCCTCCACCGGCGGCACCCTCACCTTCAGCAATGGATCTGCGGCCGCGGGCCTGAACAAATCGACGGGTGCGAACGACCTCATCTCGGCCCCAATGGCGTTGACGGGCGAGCTGGTCGTCAATCAATCCTCGTCCGGCACGCTCAGTTTCTCCGGGGCGGTGAGCGGCGCTGGTGCCTTGACGAAGGATGGCGCGGGAACGCTGGTGCTCACGGGTGCAAAAACCTACACCGGTGCCACCACCGTGGCCGATGGGGTCCTGCGACTCGACACCACCGACGCGCTGCCCACTGGCAACTTGAGGCTGAGTGGCGGTGGCGTGATCGGCCTGGCCAGCGGAGATTTCAGCCGCGCCCATGGCACCGGTTCCAACCAGGTGCAATGGACGGGTGATGGCGGCTTCGCGGCCTTCGGCGCGAATCGCACCGTCACGCCGGGAACGATGAGCTGGAACGGGATCACCCTCGACGGGAAATCCCTGATCCTCGGCCATGCGACCGCTGACGCCACACTCATCTGGAGCTCCAATCTTTCCTTCGCAGGCAGTGCCCGGACCATCCAGGTGGACGACGGCTCCGCTCCCATCGATGCAAGAATCAGCGGGGTCCTAACCGGTGGTGGCACCTTCAACAAGACCGGCGGCGGAACGCTGGAACTCACCAACGGATCGAACAGCTACACCGCGACGACCAGCGTGAACGACGGGCTTCTGCTCATCAGCCATGCATCCGCACTTCCCACCACCAATCTCGCGCTCGGCGGCGGCATTCTCGGACTGGGGGCAGGGGACCTCACCTCGCGCACGATCGGCACGGGCGCTGCCCAGGTTCAATGGACCGCCGACGGTGGCTTCGCCGCGTTCGGCGCGACCCGCGCGGTGAAATTCAGCGCGACCGCCATCAACTGGACCGCCACCAACTTCATCGGCGGCGGCAGAACCCTCGTCCTCGGCCACGCCACAGCCGACGCCACCCTCGATTGGCAGCAGCCGATTTCGATGAACGGTGGCGCACGCACCGTCGAGGTGGGGGATGGTTCTGCGGAGATCGATGCGGTCATGAGCGGGTTGATCAACGGCGGCACGGCAGGCGCGGGCGGCGCGCCCGGCAACTCCCCCTTCAACAAGACCGGCGAGGGAACCCTGGCCTTCACTGCCCAGAACATTTACAACGGAGACACGATCGTCACCGCCGGGACCCTGATGATCGGCAACGGTGGCACGACCGGCGGAATCTCCCAGAATTCCCTCAACATCATCGTGGACTCCGGTGCGACGCTGGCGGTGAATCGCAGCGACACCGTCACCCAGGGATCCAATGCCCTCAAGGCCGCCATCAGCGGAGACGGCGATTTCTCCCAGATTGGAAGCGGCACCACCATCCTCACCCTGGCCAACTCCTACACCGGCGGCACGGCCATCAGCGGAGGCACCCTCAGGCTGAGCGGCAGCGGCACTCCCGGAGCGGCAGGCTCCACGGTTTCCGTCAGCTCAGGAGGCTTGCTTGACCTCAACGGCACGAATCAGAGCATCAGGTTCACCGCCGGAACCGGGACTGGCACCGTCGCCAACAACTCGGGCAGCGGCACCTCCACACTGACCCTGGCAGGAACCGCCACCGTCAATGGCAGTCTTGTCGCGATCCGTGATTCCACCACCACCTCCGGTGGCAAGGTCGCGGTCGTGATCCAGGCCAATACCCAGCCCCTGAGCAACCTCAACACCTACAGTGGAGGCACCACCGTCAATGCCGGGGCTTTCCTCTATCTTCTGTCGAGCACTCCCAACGGAGCCGGCACCGGAACCATCAACCTGACCGCGCTGGGAGCAGGTGGCTCGACAAGCAGCGGACTGGTGGTGGACGGCGCCACCTACGCCAACAACATCACGGGTGCCGGCTACGTTCACAACAACGCGACCGGCGCATCCACGACCGTTCTAACAGGAAACGTCAACACCTCGGGTCCGTTCATCTTCCGCGCAGGCACCGGTATTGTGTATGACTTCGCGGGCAATGGAACCACCAGCACCCTGAGCGGGGTGATCGGCTCGACCACCAGCATGGTGAACGGGGCGGTGGCAACCGGCAGCATCAGGAAATCCGGCACGGGCACGCTGACGCTTTCCGGCGCAAACCTCTACACCGGCAGCACCACGGTCAGCGGCGGCATCCTGAACCTCACCGGAAACCGCACCGCCACCGCCGGGGCGATCAACGTGGGCAATTTGAACGGAAGCACCGGCACGTTGAACGTCAGCAATGGCACGTTCCAGACAGGAACCGTTACTGTCGGGGCGGGCAATGGGACCGCGCTCGGCATCGTCAATCAAACTGGCGGCGCATTGACCCTGACCGGAACCCAGTTGATTCTCGGCAACGGCGGCATCACCGGAACACTGGCCGGCAACGGCGGCAACGGCACCTATAACTTGAGTGGCGGCACCCTGACCGCCACCGCAGTTGCCAACCGCGGAGTGATCTTGGGAACCAATGATGGCGGGACCTCGACCTTCAATCTCAGTGGGACAGGAAACCTGGTCCTGACAGGTGTCTCCCAGTTGATGGTGGGGCGTTCGGACTCACCGGTCATCAACACGACCAACGTTTTCAATCAGACCGGCGGGACGGCGTCGGTGACCATCCTGTCGATCGGCGGCGCGGCGGCGGCGGCCACCGGGCTCAACTCGACCTTCTCCGTCACCGGTGGAACCTTCAGCGCGACGAGCTTTCCCGCGCTGGGTGTTGGCAACTCGGGCGTCGTCACGATGAACATCGGAGGCTCGGCCGACGTCACCTTGCCCGCCTTTCCGACCGTGCGCGGCAGCGGCACCACGGCCACCATCAATTTCAACGGCGGCACGCTGAAGCCGCTGGCTGCGAGCTCGACCTACATGGGCGGTTTGACCACTGCCTACATCAAGGCGGGTGGTGCCAGGTTTGACACCACCAACGGCAGCATCACCCTCACCCAAGGCCTGTTGGCGGATGTGTCATCGCTCAATGGCGGCCTGACCAAGGCAGGAAGCAACACGCTGACCCTCGCCGGTGTCAACTCCTACACCGGCAACACCCTCGTCAGCGGCGGCACCCTTGCACTCGCCGACAACGCGCAACTCAAGTTCGTCCTCGGTGCCGCCTCCGGCTCTAACAACAAACTCACCGGCACGGGCGCTGTCACCATCAATGGCGATTTCAACATCGACACCACCGTCACTGATATCTCCTCATTGACATCCGGCTCATGGACATTGGTGGATGCCGCCATCCTCAGTGAAACCTTCGGCGCCACATTCAACCTGGTGGGTGCCGGATGGTCGGAAACCTCCAATGTCTGGAGCAAATCCGTTGGCAACAAGAGATACACGTTCACTGAAGCCACCGGCATCCTGAGCATGACGCAGTTCGGTTACTCCTCGTGGACCTCCACCAACGCCCCGACCGGCACCGCTGCTGACGACTTTGACGGCGACGGCGTGGACAATGGAGTCGAGTACGTCCTCGGCGGAACCTCCACCACCAGGGATGCGGCCAGGTTGCCGAAACTCTCCACGAACGGAGGCAACATGATCCTCTCGTTCATCCGCGACCAGGCATCGATTGACGGCACCACCACGCTGGCGATCGAAACGGGCACCGACCTGACCAACTGGCCCGCAAGCTACATCGTGCCCGGAGGAGCGGTTGCCAACAACCCGGGCCTCACCGTGGTCAAGAACTCCCCGAGCGCAGGCAAGGACACCGTCACCCTCACGCTCCCGATCGCACCCGGTTCGCCGCGATTCGCCCGCATCAAGGTCGTTCCGTGAAACTTGGATCCCACCCACCCGCGAGCCCCCTCGGATGACATCGAACGGCGGCAAACCGCCTTCGTTGAGGCAGCAATGCCGCTTCAAAGCCCGCGCCCGTCGGCCACACCACCATGAAGCCGGAGCCGGAGATCCACGAAGAGGTCAAGTGCCCGGACTTCGCGCACTACCTGCACTGGCATCCTTGCCCACGGATCCGCCCACAAGGGTGGTGAGATCGCGCGCCTGCCGGAGTGGACGCTGGGGTGAGTAAAGTTCCAACGGCCAAGTGCCAGGTTGCAGCCCTGGACGAGCTTCGTGCTTGTCCGGCGTTTCTCGTCCCCATGGAGACACGACACTCATGTCGTGTCCCGGGCGGCCCAAGCGCTCCCCTTCCGGTTTCATCAACCACCAATGCATATGAATCCGATCAAACATGGCCCGCAAACTCATCTGCTTTGAGTGATGTCGATTTGGAGTTCTGCCCCATGCCATGACACTCACATGCCTTGGCGTCCATTCGCGGTTCGCATTCTCAACTTGTGGCAGCCTGTCGGCGCTTTCCTGCTGCCATCTCGCGGGCACGGTCTTCGCAGGCCTGAACACCTGAGACTCGGAACTTCGCTCACAAGCAGGTCGCGAGGTGCGGACTTCTCTGGCCCTCGCTCCAAAAGCGAATTCCCAGCAGTCTCCACGAACTCCCGCCTGTCCACGGTGCCCTCGTCGTGACCCGAGATGAAGCCCTTCAATGGTCGGTATCCCAATTGGAGGATGATCCAGAAATTCCGTCTGCGAATTTTCCGATCCGTGCAATACTTGCATTGACATTTTCCCGGAAGCATCAAGCTTCCGGGGGTGTATCCGTCGCCGATCATGCCGCGCGTTCCAATCCTCATGTTCCTGGGTCTGACTGGCATCCTGCCCGCTCAGGAAGCGTTGCCGAGCGGTGAGACAATTTACGCCGAGCACTGCGCCTCCTGCCATGGCAAAAACGGCGAAGGCGTACCGGACGAGGTCAAGGAGCCGCTCCAAGGCGAACGCACCCTGCCGTCGCTCTCCCGCTACATCGATCGCAAGATGCCGGAGGACAAACCGGAGCTGCTCAACGCCGAGGAATCCCAGAGGGTCGCTGAATACATCTACGGCGCGTTCTACTCCGCCGAAGCCCGCGCGAAAAGCACTCCCACACCGAAAGCCGCCTTTGCCCGACTGACGAACCGCCAGTTCCGCGAGTCGGTGGCCGACCTGATCGGCAGCTTCGGCAAGTTCACCCCGCCCGGCGAAGGCAAGGGGCTGAAGGCGCAGTATTTCGACTCCGACGGCATGAACAAGAAGGCCCGCAAGGCGCTCGAACGCGAGGACCGCGTGCTCGCCTTCGACTTCGGCGAGCGCCCACCCGCCGAAGGCATGAAAACCGACCAGTTCTCGATCGCCTGGGACGGCTCGCTGATCGCGCACGCCACCGGGTGGTAC
>JAIXVN010000633.1 GCA_027483005.1 Verrucomicrobiaceae bacterium | reverse complement strand
GGTGGACGGGTCATCACCAGCACCGCGACCAGCCTGGGCTCAGGAAACACCACCGTGAAGCTGGGCACGGATGTCACCCTTGAATCGACCGCTTCCTACACTCATTCCCGTGGGCTTCAGCTCACCGGCGGATCCGCCACCATCGACACCGATGCCGGGACCACCCTCACTCTGGCTTCGGCCTTCAATGGCGGTGGTGTGCTCACCAAGACAGGGGCAGGGACCCTGCGCGTCCAAGGCTATGGAGGAGGAGCCTTCGGCTCGACCAGCGTGGTAGTCGAGGAAGGCACGTTCACGATGGCGGGAGGAGCCTTCAACTCCAACATCGGCATCCCCTCGATCACCGTCAATCCAGGGGCACAGCTGGTCATTCCTCCCGGGGCCTTCCATGCTCTCGGCGGAGCGTTTACCACGTCCCCGGTGGTCAATCTCACCAATGCCACCTTCTTGATCGGACAGGAACAGTACTTGGACGCCGTCAATCTGACCGGCTCCCAGATCGTCTCGGGGGGAGGAAATCCGGAGCTCCGCACCGACTACAATTTCAATCTTCATACGCTGCCTTCCGCCACACCATCGACCATCGGAAGTGGAGTCATCCTCCAGAAGGTAAACCACGATTTCCGCTTTACGGTTGATGACGGTTCAGCGGCCGAAGATCTGGTGTTCAACGGTGTATTCACAACTTACGAAAACCAGCTCACTACCCTTATCAAGCAGGGCGCAGGCTCGATGACGGTCGGCAGCGCCGTCACCTATGATCACACCCTTGTCTCCAGCGGCACCCTGCAGATCGGGGCCGGCGGCACCACCGGCAACCTCGGCTCAGGAACCGTGACCACCAATGCCTCGCTCGCCTTCAACCGCAGCGATACCTACACGGTTTCCGCAGCCATCGGTGGCACAGGCTCGGTCGTCCAGAACGGCTCCGGAACCCTGGTGCTGGCTGGCACCAACACCTATCTCGGCGACACCATCGTCAATTCGGGCATCCTCGAGGTGGACGGAGATTCCTTGAAGGACAGCGGCAAGCTGGCGATCAACGATACCGGCGTCGTTTACGTGCTGAATACGGAACTGGTGGAGTCCCTCGACATCGACGGAGCGCCCCAGGCCATCGGCACCTACGGTCCGACCGGATCGGGCGCCATCTTCATCGATGATGTTCACTTCGCCGGCTTTGGAATCGTGCAGGTGACAGGCCCGGGCTACAACGCCTGGATCGGCGGGTTTGGCTTGGCCCTGGGCGATCAGGATGCGGGCGACGATCCGGACAAGGATGGCGTTTCCAACGCAGTCGAGTGGGTCCTGGGAGGAAATCCAGCCACCGGCTCGGACACCGGCAAGCTCCCCGTCGCCACCACCCCGGGAAGCAACTTCGTGGTCTCGTTCAAGCGTGATCAGGATTCCAAGGTCGCAGGCACCTCGGTCGCCATCCAGGTCAGCACCACGCTGATCGATTGGCCCGTCGTCTATGACGTCGGCGACACCACCGCCACCTCCTCCGGCGGCGTGACGGTGACGGACAACCTGGACGGCACGGACACGGTGACCCTCACCCTGCCCCTCGCTCCCGAGGCCCCTGTGAAGTTCGCCCGCCTCCGGGTGACGATCGACTGATCGATTGGCCCATCAAATCGCCTTCTAGTCCCGCTCTGGTCTCCATCCGGAGCGGGACTTATCTTTTACACGAAGATGGGAAACCACGAAAGTCACGAAAAGCACGAAAGCAGAGGCAATTATCGACCTCTTCGCACTCATCTGATGAATGAGTCTGAAGCCTCTCGGAACTGCCTGAATCTCGTGGTTTGAATTTCAGGATTTAAGCTTACCCCTGATTACCGGGACGGTTCCTGACGGACACCACCGAGAACACCACCAGGCCGAGAACCAGGCCCGCCGCCAGCACGATCCAGAAACCGGGTTCGCGATAGGCGCTTTCCGGGGGGTTCATTCCGAAAAGCGAGACCAGCGTGGCCAGGGGAAAGAAAAAGGCCGCAAGCCGGTTGAGACGGCGGGCTTCCTGATTCGCGACCTCCGCTGAGGCCGCTTGAAGGGTGGCTGCTTCAGCGATGGTGAAGTCCATCCCGGATTTGGCATCGGCAGCGACCAGTTCAATGGCCCGCTCGGCGTCCGCTGCCTGGTCGCGCACGTTGATGATTCTTGGCTCTGCGGGCAGAGCCTCACGGGTCGCCTGGATGACTTCCAACAGGTTTCTTGTGGAGCGTTGCAAGGGGTGAACCAGACGCATCACATCGAAGTATTCACGGGCGGTCTGGGCGGATTCCACCGCGTCGTCCAGGGCGTGGATGGCGGACTGGTAAGAAGCGAGATGAGCTTCCAGTCCATTGAGCCCGCCGCCGAGAGGAGAGCCTTTCCAATCGCCCGCAGGATTGCGCCAGAACACGACTGCCGTGCGGACTTCATTGTCCTCCACCCGTGGAACCTGATGAAGCAGCAGCAGGAGATGCCCGTCCTCATTCATCAGGCGCTGCTTCCCCACCTTCTCACCAAGCCGCTTGCTGATGGCCTCCGGCAGATCCCAGGTCTTCGGAATGTAATTGGGCTTTCCCATGAGCCCAGCCGGTCAGGTTCCAGCCTGCCGGGCAAGCTCGCTTTGAGTGCTTCGGGCAATCGAGGTGAGGCTCGAATCCCCTCTACGACCCTGACATCGTCCCTGCTTCCC
>JAIXVN010000627.1 GCA_027483005.1 Verrucomicrobiaceae bacterium | reverse complement strand
GTTTCGCCAGCAGCTCCTCCAGAAGCTTCTCCGAGTTTTCCTGCTCTGGAGTGGGAGCATCCAGAGCATTGTAGCCGCCGCGACCGAACAGCGCGGTGAAAACACTGGCCTGGAGATCATTGGGAAACTTTCCCGACAACTTCCTGAAGGCATCCGTGGCAGCGGCGGGGCCCGCCTTGTAATACTGGATCAGCCCGTAGGCATAACCGCGCTCAATCTCATTGCCCGCTCCCTGTTCGACCAGCCAGAGCAGACGGTCCATCGAGGCGTCTCTTTGCTTGCCCGTCTCGAGACCGGGGGCCAGCAAGGCGATGGCCATTCCCCAGTGGGCCAACAGGCAGTTCGAATCCAGGCGCAGCGCGACGGCGAAATGCCGGGAGGCTTCGAATTCCCAGCCGCCATGAAGCTGGTTGAGGCCCGCCACCACATGCGCCTGGGCCTCCTCGCTCTCGGTGGTGACCGCCATTTTCAGGCCTCCTTGAAAATCCCTGAGTGCGGGAGCCGCGAGGGCCTTGACCGGGGCAGGAATCATGTCCTCGACCGTAGGCACCGGCACCTCGGGATCGGCCAAAACCAGCATCGAGGACCAGGCGAAAAGAGCGAGCCAGCGCAGCATGCCCTCAGGATGCCTCTGCACGGGCTCCCGGTCCAAGCAAAATGACGCTGGCCCGGCAGAGCGTTTCCCCTCTAGATTCCCCGCATGAGACTTGGAGTCATCGGTTGCGGAAAAATGGGCTCGGCCCTGGTTCAGGGTGCGGTCAAGGCAGGAGCCATCCCGATCGCGGGACTGACCGGCTGCGACCCGGTGGCCGAGGCGCTTCGCGCGTTTCAGGATTCGACCGGGGCGGCCGCGGCGGACATCACCGGGCTTGCCTCCACGTGTGACGTCATCCTGCTGGCCACCAAGCCGCTGGATGCCCTCGCCGCCCTCCGGCTCGCCGCAGCTGGAGCAGCCGGCCAGCCGCGCTTGGTGATCTCGATCGCCGCCGGCCTGACGCTCAGCGCCCTTGAGGGCGCGGTTCCGGACCATTTCCGGATCATCCGGACCATGCCCAACACGCCGGCGCTGGTTGGTGAAGGTGCCAGCGCCTTCTGCCGTGGACGCCATGCCACCGAGGAAGATGCCGAACTGGTGAGAAGGTTCCTCGGCGCCGTGGGCCTGGCCGTCGAAGTGCCCGAGCGCCTGATGGACGCGGTCACCGGCCTCTCCGGAAGCGGACCTGCCTATGTGTATCTGCTGATCGAGGCGATGGCGGATGGCGGAGTCAAACAAGGCCTGGCCCGTACCGATGCGATCAAGCTGGCAGCCCAGACCTTTCTCGGCTCGGCCAGGATGGTGCTGGAAACCGGTTCGCATCCGGCCGTCCTCAAGGACATGGTGACCTCCCCCGGGGGCACCACCATCGCCGCCCTGGCCGAGCTCGAGGGCCGGGCCGTGCGCTCCGCCATGATCGAGGCGGTGTCCGTCGCCACCCGTCGGGCCACCGAACTCGGCAACAGTTGATTCGGATTTCGCTTTTCCGCATTCATCCCATCTTCCTATCCTCACCCCATGTCCCAGAAATTCCTGATCGCACTCGCCGGTTTGTCCGTGTTGCTCGCATCCTGCGGATCGGATTCAGACGGACCGCCACTCGCCGGCCGCTCCGGAGCGAACAACGAGTCAGGTGAAAAGCTCTATCAGGAGGCCAAGCAGGCCGATGACTCGGGAAACCACGGCAAGGCTCTGAAGCTCTACGGAAAAACCGCCACCAAGTATCCTCAGGCCCCCTCGTCGTCAAAGGCGCGATTCCGCGAGGCCCAGCTGCTTGAGGAAAAGGGCGATGTGCTCAAGGCCTTTGATTCCTACCAGAAGTTCCTCGAACTCTACCAAGGAACCGGCCTTTACAGCTCAGCTTTGGGACGGCAAGCCGCCGTTGCCCAGTCCGCTGCGGACGGCGAGGTGAAAACCAGTTTCCTCGGCATGAAGTCCAGCCTCGACACCGAGAAGGTGGTCAAGATGCTGGAGCAGGTCCGCGACAACGCCCCGAAATCCGCCACCGCCTCCAAGGCGCAGTTCACCATCGGGGCCCTCTTTCAAAGCCGCAAGCAGGAGAAGGAGGCCATCGCCGCCTACCGCAGGCTGGTCAGTGACTTCCACGACAGCCGGGAAGCTCCCGAAGGCCAGTTCCGCATCGGCAAGGTTTTCATCGAATCCGCCGACAGGGGGAATCAGAACCAGGCCACCCTCGCCCAGGCACGCGAAGCCCTCCAAGACTACCTGAACCAGTACCCGGGTCACGAACGGAATGCCGAAGCACGCCAGCTCATGGGCGAACTCGGCGGCCGGAACGTTCAGAAAACCTTCGACGTTGCGGAGTTTTATCTCAAGACCGGCGAGATCGAGTCCGCCAAGGTTTACTACCGCGAGGTGATCGCCCGCTCGGGCTCCGGCCCGCTCCACCAGAAATCCAAGGCCCGCCTCGCCGAGCTTGGTGAGCGCTGAACGCCATTCCTTTCTCCCCTTCCCTACCTGACTCATGACGCGACTGCTTCCGCTCCTGCTCATTCCCCTGCTGTCGTCCTGCGTCGGCTACCAGCTCGGCGGGGTGAAGCCGAAATCCCTGG
>JAIXVN010000166.1 GCA_027483005.1 Verrucomicrobiaceae bacterium | reverse complement strand
TGGAGCGGGAGCGGCCGTGGTTGGGATTGGTAAGGCCGTGGTTGAGAGTGAGAGAGCCGCTGGGGGTAGGCTTGCTGGGAATGGGGGTAGCGGGGTGGGGGTGTGCGGTGTGGTGTGGGGAGTGAGGAGGGGCAAAGGGGGACGGACGGCGGGCGGGCTGCGGGCTGTGGAATTTCGAGGTGGAGGGCTGGGGCGGCGGGTGCCGCCGCCCCCCGCCGCCCCCGCGGTTGATGGAGTGAGGGAGCTGCCCCCAGTTGTCAGGGGGGGTGCCGGGCGCTGGGGGCCTACCCTCCGGGGGTGGCCGGACACCCCCGCCCCCACCCCTTCCCGGTGGGGGTGGGGTACTAAGGAATCTTTTTCTCATGATTTTCATGGGTGGGAGTTTCCCATGCCCCGGGGGACGGGCGCGCCTAAGGGGACAAAGATGTTTGGCACCTTCTGGCACCTTGAGGGCGGGGAAGTGCCGATGGTGGCGGGGTGCGGTGCCTGGGGGTCTGGCCCTTCCCCTATTCGCTGACGGGTTGTCACTTTCTGACGGTTCATCCCCCCGGGTTTGAATTCAACCCGTCAGCTTGTGGCCCCTTTACTTTCAACGGGTTCCGCGTTTTCCTGTCATAAGCTGACGGGATGGAGGTTGTTTTAGTCTTTTAGTCGAGGTCGGGAGGCTGTTGCGAGGGGTGAGATGGGAGGGGTGGAAGGGTGGCTAAGGGACTGCTTTCAACCCGTCAACCCGTCAGCCGGTGCGGATTCCGCTGTGAATCAAAGGGTTGCGGCTGACGGGTTCGTTTTTGACCCGTGCGGGGTATCAGTCAGATGGTGCCCGCTACCCGTCAGGGGGAGGGCGTAGGAGATGGGGTGAAGCGGTTCGAGGCGGCGGTGCCGCGGTCGGGGTAAATGCGCGGCCGGATCGAGCTGGTGGTGCCGGTGCCGGGATCGGTGAGGGCGGTGGGGCTGGTCGAGTCGGCGGTGCCGTCGTCGGGCCGGTCGAGGGGCTGGATGCGGCCGGTGAGGCTGGGGCCCGTGGTTGGGATCAGGGGCGGCTGGGGAGCAGTTCGAGGCGGCGGTGCCGCGGGCGGGTAAGGTGCGCGGCCGGATCGAGCTGGTGGTGCCGGTGCCGGGATCGGTGAGGGCGGTGGGGCTGGTCGAGTCGGCGGTGCCGTCGTCGGGCCGGTCAAGGGGCTGGATGCGGCCGGAGAGGCTGGGGCCCGTGGCTGGGATCGGGAACGGCTGGGGAGCGGTTCGAGGCGGCGGTGCCGCGGGCGGGTTGGAAGCGTGGCCGCGGCTGGGATTGAGGGGGCACCGACCACAAACCGACCACCTAAGGGTTCTTAGGGTGGCGCAGGCGCGGCCGGGGCGGGGGCTGGGGCCGGGATCGGTGAAGGCCGTGGGTGGGGGTGTCTTCGCCGGACTCGCCAACTCCGTACAAACTCCGTACATCGCCGATTTCATAAGGGCGGGGATCGGGAGGGGAGGAGGGGTCTGGCAAGGCGGCGGTGCCGGTCGAGATGGGGCGTTTTTAACTTCCAACACCATCGCGCCCTACATCCCCTGAATTTTTCTTAGAAAATTTCGCATTCGCTGCGGCCCTGATGGAATCGGGGGTTTTTAAGTGTTTCCGGCGTGTCAACAGTGCTTTTTTGAGCCGGTCGAGGCTTTTGGAGAGTTGACCGATGCAATTAGGCGCATGAAAAAAATTCCGGAACCTTCCAGCCCTGGCCCTAGTGGGCTTGTAGATGCAAAGTCACTGCTTGAGATTCTATGGCCTGACCCATCCTGCCGCCCCTCCCTTCGTTGGGTTCGGACGTTGCAGGCCAGGAGAGTGATTCCCTGTCTGAAGATATCGAGCAGGGTTTTCTTTGAGCCGGAGCGGGTGAAGGCGGCGTTGCGGCGGTTTGAGCAAACGGTGGAGGCCTGAGGATTATGGCGAAAACTGTTTCAATCACCCCGTTTCGGCGGCGGTATGAGCTGGGGGTGTTGGCGAGGCTGCGGGAGGCGGGTGCATCCCGTCAGGTGCTGGCGAGGTGCCGCAAGCTGCTGGTGGCTGGTCGGGGCCGGAGGGGGGAGTCTGCTGAGGAGGTGGCCAATCGAATCTCATGGGAGAGGGCCGGAATCAAAGGGCTGGAGATGGTGCTGGCTGGGGATGGCCCGCCCGTCGCAATCGTCGTGAACATTCACCAGGGGCGTCAGCCCTGCGGCTTCCATGGGTGAGAACCAGTCGCTTAGAAGGAGGATTGCGGAGGCGATGCTGGGGCGCATCGAGGAGGGTGGCTTTGTGAAGTGCCCGGGGCAGGCGCATCACACGGGCCGGAGTGCGCGGAAGGATTGCCGGGTGAGGCTGGATGGGGCCCCGACGGTCTTTTGTGTCCACACTTCCTGCCTGTCTGCGGTGGAGGAGGCGAATGATAGGTTGCGCCGTGAAATCGGAATCGCGGAAGCTGCGGAGGCGCGTGGGGAGCGGACTGGCCCGCGGCCGCTGTCGGGTTTGGAGGGTTGCGCCATGGTGCCCGCTGGGGATGCGGGGCCGAAGGTGCCGCCGTACGATCCGCGGAAATTGGAGGAGTTCGCGGCGGGGTACCGTCGGGAGGAGGTGAGTCTGGATTGGTTGGCGGCGCGGTCCCCTGTCCAGATTCCGACGGCGAAGGAGCAAGAGGCGGAGCCGCGGGCGACGGCGGATTTATTCCTGAACACGCTGTATCGGAAGGATGATAGGGTTTTGATCTTCACCCGCTACTTTTCCCAGGGGGACTTCCTTGCGGAAGTCGGGGGTGCAACGTGGCGGTTGGGTGCCGAGCCGGGGGTGGCGGCGGTGCCGTCCCCGTTGCCGACGGGCGGCGGAGAAGGATGCTGGTTTTTGACGGCCCCATGCACGGGGGAATGGTTGCCGGTGCCTGATGTCGAAAACCCGCGGATGGGGAGACGGCATGAGGCATGCGTGACGCGGTTCCCTTTCATTCTGCTGGAAAGCGATCATGCGCCGGAGGCGCTGTGGCTGAAGGCGCTGATGTTGTTTCCGGTTCCGGTGGTGGCGCTTTATTCGAGCGGCGGGAAGTCAATTCATGCGCTGGTGGCTGTGGGTTGCGGGAGCAAGGCGGAGCTGGATGCGTGCCGTGATGTTCTGCGGGCGGTGCTTTGTCCTTTGGGTGCCGATGGGGCGGCGATGACGGCGGTTCGGCTGTCGAGGTTGCCCGGGTGTCTGCGGATGGGGAAGCGTCAGGCGGAAGGCTATAAGCGTTATGAGCGGCCGCGGTTGCAGCGGCTGGTTTATCTCAACCCCTCACCTGTGGCGGGATTGGCCCTGGTCGATTTCCTGAAATGATTCCTCCCGGTGATAACAGATTGGCCGGCGCCGGTGAGGCGGCTGGGGAGAGCGAGGTGACGAAGCCGAAGCGGTTGCCAGCGGTGAAGCGCAAGCGGGCGGCGGCGGCCCCATCGGCGCGGGCGCTGGCGCGGGCGCTGGCGGGCGTGGCGGCGGCTACCGGGGCGACGGTGCCGGACGAAAACCGCATGGCTCCCGTTCTGAATGTGGCGTTGCCGATTTCAGCCTTTGCGCGTGAGCTGGGGAGGCTGCTGGCGGGTTCCCCGCTGTTTCGGTACGGACCCACACGTGATCTTGTGACGGTCTGTGAGGAGACGGGGGAGCGGCGGCCGATGACGGCATTGCGCTTTGTGAGTTGGGTGGAGGAATATGTGACCTTCTCACGGCCGGGATCGTCGGGGCCGGTGGCGGGTTCGCTGTCTGCGGAGATGGCGGCGCGGGTGCTGGCGGCTGACGGGTTCGTTTCCGGGTTGAGAATATTGGACCGCGTGAACCCTGTGAGGTTGCCAGCGTGGGGCGATGCGTCGCGGGGGAGTGTGAGGTTGCTGCCGCCGGGATATGATGCTGTCACCAGGACCTTCACGGCCGATGTTGTGCCGTATCCTGACAATTTGCTTGTGGATGAGGGGTTGGAGTTCCTTGAAGGCTGGTTGGGAGGGTTCCCGTTTGCGCGGCCGGAAGCTGCCCCGCGGCAATTGCTGGCGGAGAACCGGTCTTATTCGGTGCTGGTGGCTGGCATGCTTACGTCTTACTGCGAGGGGCTGTTGCGGGGTGTGGTTCGTCCAGCCATTGCCGTTCGCGCCAACCAGCCCGGGAGCGGGAAAACCCTGCTGGCGCGAATCATTCCCGCGGCCGTGCATGGGGCGGTGCCGGTCGGGGCGATGCCGAAAGATGAGGCAGAGCTGGGGAAGAGTCTGACGGCGATGGCGGCGGATGGAAGGGCCTATGTGATTTTCGACAACCTCCGCGGGTTCCTTGCGTCTGCGGAATTGGAGGCGGCTTTGACTAGTCCGCGGCGCGTGGGGCGGGTGCTGGGGAGGTCGGAGTTGATTGATGCGCCTTCGGAGATGCTGGTGATTCTGACGGGTAACGGGTTGGACCTTTCGCCGGACCTGGCGCGGCGGTGCCTGTGTCTGGATTTGTGGTGTGCGGAGAATGTGGCGGAGCGGGAGATTAAGGAGCCGATCCGGGAGGACGTGCTGGGATCGGTGGAAATGCGGTCTAAGCTGCTGGCGGCGTTGTGGTCGATTGTGGCGTGGTGGAATGGGCGGGGGTGCCCGAAGGTGCCGGGTGCGCGGATGGCGTCTTTCGAGGCTTTTCAGGATGTGGTGGGGGCGATGGTGCGGTGTGCGAATCTGGCAGACCCCGCGCAAGCGCCGGAACAACGGTTGGATGAGGCGGAGCTGGCGTGGCTGCTGTTGTTCCGGAAGCTGGCGGATGACCTGGCGGACGGGGGCACGAAGGAATTCAAGGCTGAAGAAGTCCTGGAGCAGGCGGAGGAGGCGGGGATTCTTGAGGTGCTGATAGGGTCGCCGAAGGATGCAAAGGCCGCGTTAGGGAAGCGGCTGAAGAAGTGGCGTGGGCGGGAGCTGCGGGATTCCCGGGACCGTCGGTTTCGCTTCGGGCACCGCCACTCTGAGCCGGGGGCGCGGTATTCCGTGACAAACCTTGAACCCGCCGCGGCTGCGGCCGCTGATTATGAGTGAAGGTGATGAAATCGAACTGTTGCCCCCTGGTGACCGCGGGGAGGTGCTGACAAACGGGGACCTTGAGGCGCTGGGCCGGGTGCTGGATGAGGAATTGAGGGATGCCGGGAGGGGGATGATTTTGTGGTATCGGCGGAACCTTGAGAAATACGCGGCGGCGGTGGCGGCTACGCGGCGGATTGTGGCGCGGAGTGGCTTGGGGGTTGCGCCTTTGCACATGGCTTTTGAGATGCGCCACCCGCCGCGGGGGATTGCGCCGGTGGAGATTGGAAACGGGGAGGCGTTGTTTCTGGCGCGGGTGGCGGCGCGGGTGGAGCCGGACTTGCGGCGGGCGTTCTCCTTCCGTGATGCGGCTTCTGATGCCATCTTTGCTGCGGGTTGGGATGGAGGGAGGGGTGATGAGTAAGCCGTTGTTTCAGTGGGAGGGGGATGAGCTGGGGTGTGCGGTGGTGGCGGGGATGGCTCCCGGGGTGCGCGGTGCCGTGCTGGATGGGTTCGAGGTGCTGAGGCTAAGCCGTCGTGTGACGTTGGGGGAAAGCCGGGAGGCGGCGGCGCTGGCGGCGGCGCGGAAGGTTTGCGCGGCGGCTGGGAGTGTGGATGTTTCGGCGGCGGCGCTGGCGTGGTGCGCGGTGGAGCGGAAAAGGGTGCTGGCGCTGGTTTTGCCGGAGGAGCTGGTGGAGCGGCTGGGGGCTATGGCGGGGCGCTGGGGGGTGGTTGTGGAAGGTTTGCTGGGATTGGCGGTGGAGATGCTGAAGAAGGGGGAGGTGGAGGCGGTGCCGTCGTCGTCGTCGGGAGCCGGTGGTGAGCTGGTGGAGGAGGCGTTGCGTTTTTTGCTGCATCCGGAGGCGGTGGAGGCGCTGGCGGCGGCTGCTGCGGGCGTGGGGTGTGAGCCGGTGGCGCTGCTGCGGGCAGCGGTGGGGGAGGTTCTGCGGGCAGAAATCCCGGAGCCGGAGCGGCTGAGGCGGGCGCGAGGGTGAGCCGTCTGGGAGCCTATCTTTTCAATTTCACCGAAACCAAAACCAAAACCACACAACACAATGGCCACAAGAAAAGCAGGAATTGCCGCGGAGCTGTCCGCAGATAACGCGAAATGGAAGCGCAGTCTGACGGAGGCGCGAGTTGAGGCGATGAAGTTTGCCGAGTCGGTGAAGGGGATGAAGGCGGACCCGTTCGTGAGTGGGACGCGGGGCGCGGCGGACTATTCCGGGGCGCTGGGGTTGATGGCATCGAAGGCGGGGCTGGTGGCGGCTGGCGTTGCCGGGATGGGGGCGGCGGTGACGGCAGCGGTGAAGGCTGACAACGATTTCGAGGGATGGATCAAGACGCTGGGGGCTGTGAGCGATGGAACGGAAACGGTGAGGTATCAGGTGCGCGAGCTGGAGAAGCTGGCAAAAAGCCCAGGGCTTGGGTTCTCGCAAATGATGGAGGGAACGGTAGCACTTCAAGCGGCCGGGGTGGAATCGGAGAAAACTCGAAATTTCATGAAGCATCTAGGGAATGCTGTGGCGGTGAATAAGGGCAAGGTGGAGGATTTTGCGGAAGTGATGATTAACTTTAAGCAAATCATGAATACGGGGGCCATTGATGGGGATGATGTTAAGCAGATTGCGTCTAGGTTGCCCGGGTTCATCGGGGTGTCGTCGAGTCTGCCGAGAGACGACAAACACGCATGGTTCGACGGTGTGACGAAGTGGTTGGAGGCATTCCCGAAGTCAGCCCGCACGGCGGAGAGCGCGGTAAGTGATTTGAACAAGGAATGGGAGGCGTTTTTGCGGAATGCGTCAGGGGGGGCACCGGCTGATGCAACGAAGGCAATCGCGGGCGCGGCGAGTGGGGTTCTGAAGGGTGACTTGGGGGAGGCAGGGAAAGCCGTGGCAGACAGCAATATGGGGAAGATGGTGGGGGGTGGGGCTGCTGCGGCGTGGGAGTTGGCGAAGATGAATCCCGAAGGCGCAAAGAAGGCGTGGGATTCAGCGTTGATGAGTCTGGATGACCCGTTGACGAAGTTTGAGCCTTCAAAGGAGGAGATTGCGCGGCGGAAGAAGCTGAAGGAGGATGCCGCGAAGGCTGAGAAGGCGGCGGTGGAGGCGGTGCTGGCGAAGGAGGAGAAGCTGGCGGAGCTGAGGCATGATCTGGCGGAGGCCAAGGCAAAGGAGAACGAGGAGGATATTGCGGCCGCATCGGAGAGGCTGGCGATTGCGGAGAAGTTAGAAGAAGTGATGAAGCGTTATAAGATGAGTCAGCAACAGGCGACTGATCTGATTAAACTTCAGACGAGGAATGAGCTGGAGAGGGCGGAGGCGCTGAAGGCAATTGCGGATATGAAGAAGCGGGAGGAGCAGCAAGGGAAGGCAAAACAGGCCATGATTGGCACGGCGGAGGATATTGCTATTCAGGAAGCGAGGGGCCGGGGTCGAAACAGGCTGGCGGATCGGATGCAGAGAAACCTAGATGAGAAGCGGATGCGGGAGCAGTTGATGGAGCAGGGTGTGGACCCGCAGCAAGCGGCGGCGCTGGCGCAACGGAAGGCGCAAGCGGACGAGGATGCGGCGTCTTTCGCGGCTACGGGGAGAAGGAAGACGCGTGGGGCGGTGGCTGAAAACAATCCGCTGAGGCTGGGGCGTGGGTTCGGGAAAGAGGCGGGCTTTTCCGCTCCATCGGCGCTTGATTCAAAGAATGGGGTTGGAGGGCCGGGGAATCAGATGAGCCGGGTGGAGAACCTGCTGGAGAACATCCACCGTGAGCTTGCGGCCAATCGAAAGACGGTGGCGGAGAAGACGGCCCCGCGGGCGAATTGAGCGGAGGGGCGGCGGTGCCGTGGTCGGGCTGGTCGAGGTGCGGGATGCGTGGCCGGTGATGGCTGGTGGTGCGGGAGCGGCCGTGGCCGGGATTGGTGAGGGCTGTAGA
>JAIXVN010000182.1 GCA_027483005.1 Verrucomicrobiaceae bacterium | reverse complement strand
TTTTGCCCGGATCCCGGCACAAATGAGGCCTGAGGGCACGTTCGAGTGTTGGCGAGTGTTTGCGAGCAAGACCGTGACGACCTCGATATCAAGGCAATCCCTTCTCTGCCGAAAGGAGGTGGTGGCGAACGACTGGTGGGGTCTGCGGGTGTTGTAGTGGCGCGGGCACGGTTGTCAGGCAGATGGAATTGTCCTTTATTGAAGTTGAACCATGAAGTCGGAAGAACCAATCGAGCAAAAGCCGATGCACCTTGGGATCGTGCTTCTGAGCTCGTTCCTGCTGTTCAACTCAGGGTTCATCGTGACAGAGACCATTCGGTGGACGGATCATTTCCGCGGCTTCGCCAATGGAGTCCATCACCTCCCGTTCTTCGGCATCGGATGGTTGGTGTATGGGGTGCCCTGGTATCTGCTTGGTTGCTTTCTGTATCGAAAGCGGGACTGGTCGCGGCATCGTGCCAGGTGGGTGCTCGTCCCGTCGGTCCTGATGTTTGCCGTCTTTCCCGCATCGCTTGTCATCGATCCTCCGACCGCCGCGCGTCGATTCAAGCAATCCACTCAGACTGAGCTGCCCGTGAGTCTTCAGGATCTGCATTTCCGCTTCACAGGTGGAGGGATGGCGGACCAGAGCGACACTTATTTCTTCAGGACCACAGCCGAGGAGATGGAGAGTTTGATCAAGAGGATGAGGCTGGAGCCGCAGAATGTCGTAGTAACGGGCAGTGATTCACTGCCAGGTTGTCCGGATCCCTCGACGTGGAAGGGTCTTCGGGAGTATCGCCGCGTCCCTGAGGAAGAGTTTCCGCAGTGGTATCTCTATCTGGTCACGGACGAGACGAAAACTCAGGCTTACATTAAGTTTATGACGCTGTGAGAGTTTTCTCAAAAGATGGACGATTCTCACTCAGGGTGGCCCAGATTCGTATGACCCTTGGCGAGGGGATGAAACGCCGATGGCGTGGGTAATCCGAGGCTGACTGAAGTCGGCGGTCCATTTGGAAGAGAGTCAGATCACTTTTCGGAGACCCACTTGACGGCGTTCTTCAGAAGGGTCTGGAACTCCGGCAGGTCGTGGGCACGGGCGTCGTGGCCGAGGGTGATGCCGATGATGCGGGCCTTCGGGTGCTTCACCACCCAGACCTGCGGGAAAGTCTTGCCGGTTTTCGGGCTGACGGATTCGGCGAGGACTTCGTTTGGCGTTCCGGTGGGATCAGGCTGGTGGTTGTAGAGTTCGTCCACGATGTCGAAGGAGGCGGTGATGCCTTTCATGACCGGATGCTCCGGCTTGGTGACCTTGACGGTGTAGTTGCCCAGGGCGTCGTGGCCACGGGTGCCGCCGCCGATGATTTCCTTGTTCCACTGGGGGAAATTTCCCCACGCATACCAGGTGCCGGGATGGAGGGCGATGAGACCCTTGCCGGAGTTGGCGAAGTCAATCAGCAGCTTCTGGGTCTCCTCCGAGATCGGCTGGTTGGCGCTTAGCACGATGACATCAAGGTTCTTCAGGATCGGGCCGATGCCGTTGAGGTTCTGGGTGAAGTCCACCCAGCCGACAGTCGGGGTCAGCGTGGCCTTGTCGGTGGCTCCGAAGAATTTCACGAAGTCGTGCGACGAACCGCCGCCGATGAGCAGGACGCGGGGACCCTTGGCCTTTTCCGGAGGCTGGGGAACGGGATCGTTGAACTGGGGCTTGAAGGCCTTGGACGCGGTGGGCTTGTCGGGCGTCGCGATCGGTGCGGCGTTTCCATCCGCAAGTTCGGCGGTGATGGCCACCGTGGTCGGAGCCGCCGCACCGACGGTGCTTTCGAGGATCAAGCGCTCGATCGGTGCGGTGCGCTTCAGGGACTTGCTGAAGAAGCGGACCTGGTGGGCGCTGAGGAGGTTCACGTACTTCGAGCCGGGAACATCGGTGCGGTTGAAGTAGTCGGAGAACTCGAAGCCATTCTGAAACACCAGCTCCTCGGTCTGACCGTCTGTGTAAACCACGGTGACCTTCATGACCGGCGAGGTGTCATCGCCGCCCTGGTATCCCCAGCCGGTGACGCCACCGAGGAAGTGCAGGCGGTTGGCCTTGAAGCCGCCGAGCTTGGCCTCGACGCGGGCGGGGAGGGTGCTGGCGAAGCTGCCGCGCATCGCGTTCTTGAGCACGAGCACGTTGTTGCCATTGAGGCTCTTGGCGGGATCGACGACGGAGAAGGGGATGCCCTCGACCGTGAGGTTGCCGAACTTTTTGAACGGCAGGGTGTCGCCCGTGGCTTCCTGCGAGGCGTAAAGTCCCTTGCGGGTGTCAGCGGTGAAGACCGAGCGAAGATCGACGCTGCGGAACTTCTGGGCCTCGCCGCCGCAGATGTAGGCGAGGATGTCGCGCAGGGTCTCGCCGCCGAGGCCTTCGAAGCCCTCGGGCATCAGCGAGCGACCGGTGTTCACGCGGCTCTTGATCTCGGAAACTCGGATCTCCTCCTGACCGGCGAGGCTTTTCAGAACGAGGCTGGTCGGGTTTTCGCGGGCGATGACGCCGGAGTGGAACTTGGCGTCCTTGGTTTCGATGTTCCAGGCGACGTAGGAAGGATCAACCTCGCGGTTCGGATCAATGATCGCGGTGAGAAGCTCGGCGGGACCGTGGGAGCCCATGCCTGTTAGACCGGGGCCGACGTCGGAACCCTGGCCGTTGAGGTTGTGGCAAACCGCGCAGGCACCAGCGAAGAGCGCCTTGCCCTTTTCGGCATCGCCGGGCTGTTCGACGATCGGGGTGAGCTTAGCGAGTGCCTCTGCCTTGGCTTTGAGGGCCGGGCCCATCAGCTCGTCGAGGTAGGCGCTCGCAGCC
Organism: Verrucomicrobiaceae bacterium; assembly: GCA_027483005.1. Lineage (GTDB taxonomy): Bacteria > Verrucomicrobiota > Verrucomicrobiia > Verrucomicrobiales > Akkermansiaceae > Luteolibacter. The sequence goes on along the minus strand of JAIXVN010000182.1, from coordinate 2,769 downwards.
TTGGCAACGGCTCCATCCGGATAAGTCCGGAGGCGGGCGAGGTTCGCGGGTCCGAGGGTGGTCAGATCCGCCTTTTTCGCCTTCGCGGCGTCGAGGAGGGCGAGCGACCAATCGGCGCGCTGAAGCAGGACTTCAAACGCGGCACCCTGGGCTTCGCCAGGGAGCTGGCCAAACGAGCCGGCGAGCATGGTCCCGACGGTCGGATCGCCTGTGGTTCCGAGGGCGGTGATCAGCTGGCGCTTGAGGGCAGGGGAGGCGGAGCCAGTGGCGGCCTTGATGACGGCGGGAAGTGCCTCGGGCACCGCTCCACGGAGTCCGAGCAGTCCTTGGGCGGCGGTGAAGCGTGAGTCATCGTTGCCGCTGTCCAGCTTGGCGAAAAGCTCGCCGGTCATGCGTTCGATCACAGGCTTCAGTGAGCCGGACTTGTCCCACTTCGCGGCGAGCGGAAGGGCACTGCCACTGGCTCCGCTGGAGAGGAGCTTGCCAAGGGCTTCTGTGAGAGCGGGGGTGAGGGTGGGGGAGCCGTTTACCGTTTTCGCGAGGCTGTCCAGAATGCCGGCCTTGAGCGGATCGGCAGCAGCGGTCTTGGTGGAAAGCGAGATGACCAGCTTCGCGGCCTCATCGGCATTCGTGAGCGACTGGGTCAGGGCGTTCACCAGCGGCGAAAGCGCAGCGGGATCCGGGCTGTCGAGCGCGGCGGCGATGGCGGCCGACGGATTGCGCGAAGCGGCTCCCACGGCGGCGGATTTCTGGAAGTCGTCATCGAACTTCGGCCAGGCGGCGATGATGGCCTTGGTGGCTTCATCGCTGAGGGTTCCGGAAGCGAGGGCACGCAGTGTGGCGAGGCGGACCGTGGCATCCGGATCTTGAACCAAGCCTGGATCACAGGCCATGGCAGACGATTCACAGATGAGAGCGGCGTTGCGTCTAACAGAGGCATCCTTGTCGGAGATAGCCCTCTTCAGGAGCTTCGAATCCATGGCGTGGAGAGCGGCAAGCGTCCAAATCGAAGCGATCTTCGCCTCAGGTGCCATGACCTCCCATTTTTCATTCAGGGGATTGAGGATCGGATCGATGATTCCATCCAGTTGATCGCCTGCTCGTTCCGAGAGTTCGATCAACAGACGGCTCGCCGTCATGCGGATGCCGCGGTTTGGATGGGAAAGAGCCTTCACCAATTGCTTCACGTCGTTTTTCGCGAGATCCGGCACCGCCAGTTTCTTCGCGTCCTTCTGATCGACGCGCCAGATGCGGCCGAAGTAGTGGTCGCGGTCGGGTCTAACAGCAGCGTTCACGCCATTGTGGTCCGGGCCACGGGTGTCGTTGTGGATGACGGCCTGGTTGTAGAAATCGCCCACATACATCGCGCCATCGGGACCGACACGGACCTCGATCGGCCGCCACCACATGTCCTTGCTGCGGATGAACTCGGTTTCCTCGCGACCCGGGAGCTTGTGGAAGGTGGAGCTGGAGCCCTGCGGAGTGAGTCGGGCGTGGTGGATGATGTTGATCGTCGGCTCGGTGGTGAAGTAGTCGCCGTTGTATTCCGCCGGCCACGATCCGCCATCATACACCACGCAGCCGGCGGCGGCGGTGAAGGAGCCGACCCAGTCAATCTGGCGATAGGCCTGCTGGTCCCACGACATCGCGGGGTAGGTTTGACCTGATTTCTCGACGACATGGTAGCTGGCAGTGCTGCCGACCTTGCCGCGCGAGAGTGCATACTCGGGCAGCACGGTTTCCATGAGGAGCTGGCCGCTGGTCGGCTGGGTCCACATCACGCGGTTGTCGCCGGTGATTTCGAGGCCCCAGGTGTTGCCGCCTTTGGACGAGTATTGCTCGAAGGCACTGCCATCGGGTTTGAAACGGACGACGCCCGAACCGGCGTTGCCGAAGTCCTTGGAACCGTCCGCCGATTTCACGCGGTCTGCGCTGTAGCCATGGGTGGCGTAGATCCAGCCATCCCAGCCCCAGCGCGGATTGTTGATCACGGCGTGGGTGTCGCCGGTGCCGAGTCCCGTGTAGAGCTTCTCGACCTTGTCGGCCTTGCCGTCGTGGTCGGTATCGCGCAGCCACAGGATGTCCGGGGCCTGGGTGACGATCACGCCGTCCTTGTAAAACACGATACCTGTGACGAGTTCGAGGCCTTCATAAAAGATCTCCTTCTTGTCGGCGATGCCATCGCCATTGGAATCTGTTAGAATGCTGATCTTGTCGATGGCCTTGCGGTCCTGCTTGCCGGGCTCGGGATCGACGCCGCCATGGTCCTTCCATTCCTTGCCCCGGTAGTCGGGACGCATGCCGCGACGACCGTTCGGATACTCCGGGGTTTCTGCGACCCACATGCGGCCCGACGGGTCCCAGTCGAAGTTCATCGGCTTGGTGATGAGAGGCTCGCTGGCCACGAGTTTCATGGTGAAATCGGGATGGATCTCGAGGGCCTTGAGGGTGTCTGCCGGGCGCTGCGGTCCGCCTTCCGGATAAGTCAGTGCGGCGATTTCGTCCGGCTTGCTGAATTCATCGACGTTCGGACGCTTTCCGGCCCAGGCGATGCCGCGCATCAGGATGGCGCGGTAGAAGGGCTGCTCGAAGGTGGAGTAGAGGTGGCCGGGAATGGCAACGAAGGCGCGATAGTTCTCCTTTTCGTAGGCCCACATCTGCGGCTGGATGTCGTAGATGTGCGCCTTTCCGCCTTCGACCGGTTTCTTGTTGCCGGGGACGTTCGGCGTGTAGCTGGTGGCCAGCACGCGGATGTCCGGGGAGAGATCC